>NZ_DAOUCJ010000027.1 GCF_034432235.1 Thermoflexus sp.
GGGCACCACATCCCCCAGCGGATCAGAACCTCCCGGGATCGGGGATAACGCGCCCTCAGCTCTTCGATCGACCACTCCCCCCGGATCATCGGTCCTCCGCGGAAGCGCTCTCCCTCCCATGCTCGGCGGCCTTCCTCTTCTCCACCTTGCGCCCGAACAAGGAGGGGGGCTCCAGCTCCTCGGCCAGGGCAACCAGCCCGTGGGGCTTCCGCAGCACAACCCGGCGTCGCCCCAGGCGCACCCAGCCCGCCCGTTGCCAACCGTTCAACAGCCGGCTCACGGTGTGCAGGCGCGTCCCACACAGCTCCGCCAGCTCCTCCCGGCTCAGGGGCAACACCAGCTCGATCCCCTCCCCCGTCCGCCGGCCGGGCCTCTCAGATGTTCCCGCCTTTCTTCGAGCTGTTCGCGGAATCAACCGAGTGGGGAACGCAGGGAGCGGGCAGCTCCTGACCCTCTTCCCTCTGCCGGAGGAATCCGATAGGCGTGGGCCAGCAGGTCCGAAACCCACCGGGGAACCGGAGCGGATTCCAGCCTCCCGGTTTCCGCTTCCTGGACAGCTTCGAAGGGTCAGTCATTTGAGGAGAAGGAATGAAAATCCAGCGAAGGGTGATCCGCTCAGGGCGGACGGCATTGGATCATTATGATATGATGGTGCAGAGAGCGGAGCAGGCCGGAGTCACCCGCCGGTTCGGCCAGGAAAAAAAACCAAAACAGGTCGAGCGCTGAGCTATGAAGATCGACGATCTGCGAACGGCTGCCGCCGAGGTGCTGCGGCGAAATGATCGGGGAACCTTCACCGCGCCATCCCCGCGGCAGTATCCCCATCTCTGGCTGTGGGATGCCGGGTTCGCGGCGCTGGGCTGGGCCGCTCTGGAGGACTTCAAGCGGGCTTACCGGGAGATCCGCGCCGCCCTGCGGGGCCAGTGGCGCAACGGGATGCTCCCTCACGTGGTGTTCTATGGCTGGCCCAGCACGTATTTCCCCGGGGCAGATGTCTGGCGCTCGGATCTTGCGCCGGAGGCGCCGGGGGATCTCCCGACCTCGGGCATCACCCAGCCCCCGGTCCTGGCCCTCGTCGCCTGGATCCTCTTCCAGCACGATCCGGATCGCCGACGGGCCGAGGCCTTCCTCCGCGAGGTCTTCCCGGCCCTGCACGCCTATCATCGCTGGCTCCACACCGTTCGGGATCCCGATGACATCGGCCTGAGCTGCATCGTCCATCCCTGGGAATCCGGAATGGATAACAGCCCCCTCTGGGACCTCCCCCTATCCCGGGTCCCCACGGAAGGCCTTCCCCCCTATCAACGGGCCGACGCCCACTGGGTCCCGGAGGAGCAGCGCCCCCGTCGTGCCGATTACGACCGCTTCCTCGCCCTGATCTTCCACCTCCGATCCCACCAGTATGGGGAAAGCGGGGTGCGCCGCTCCCCCTTCCGCGTTTACGATGTCCTGTTCAACGCGCTGCGCCATCGCTCGGAGGAAGCCCTGCTGGCCATGGCCCGGACCCTGGGAGAACCCGTCGGGGAAATCGAGGGATGGCTGGAACGAAGCCGGGCCGCTTTCCAGACCCGGTTATGGGACCCTGCGCGCGGATTTTTCCTGGACTGGGATGGGGTGGCGGGTGATCGGATCCCGGTGATCGCCTCCGGGGGGTTCCTGACGCTGTATGCCGGCCTGGCCACACCGGAGCAGGCCCGGGAGATGGTGGACCGTTACCTGAGGAACCCGGAGGCCTTCGCCCCTAATGGAGGAACCCGTTATCTGGTTCCAACGGTGAGCAAAGCCGACGCGGGCTGGGAGCCACGGCGCTACTGGCGGGGACCCATCTGGATCAATGTGAACGCTCTCATCGCCCACGGCCTGGCCCGCTACGGGTTCCATGCGCTCGCCGGGGAGATCCGCCGTCACACGCTGGAGCTGATCGCCCGCTCTGGGTTTCACGAGTATTATGACCCCCGAACCGGGGAAGGCCTGGGGATCGGGGACTTCACCTGGTCCGCTGCCCTCTTACTGGGATGGGAACTGCTGTAGACATCCGCCGGAAACGGAGGCCCTATGGCGCATGCGCCCGTGGTGATCCGGTTCTTCGCCCCTGTGATCGACATCACCATCAATGCTCTCCTCAACGCTGTCGATCAGAAAATGCGGGAAGGCCATCGGGACTTCCTGCTGCTGCTCTCCTCTCCGGGCGGGAGCGTCTTCCATGGCCTGAGCGCTTACAATTACCTGAAAGGGATCCCCGCTCGCATCACCACCTGCAATTTCGGCAGCGTCGATTCCATCGGCGTGGTGCTGTATTGCGCAGGAGCCCGTCGCCTGTCTGTGCCCCATGCCCGCTTCCTGCTCCACGGAATCAGCGCGCAGTTCCCCCAGCCGATCAGCCTGGAGGAGAAACAGCTGGAGGAGCGCATGAAGGGCCTGCGGATCGATCTGGAGAACATCGCCAAGGTGATCGCGACCAGCACGGGGAAGCCGGTGGAGGAGGTGATCGCCGCCATGCACGATCGGATCACGCTGAACCCGGAGGAAGCGAAGGCATGGGGGCTGGTCCACGAGATCGTGCATGAGCTTTTCCCGGCCGGCGCAGAGGTGATTTCCATTCAGTATCAGGAGCCCCCCCACCTGGCCTGAGCCGGTCCGTTCGATCGGGCGCTCCGGATCCCTCCGCTTCTGTGTCCGGTGCTTTGCTTTCCTCATAATGGGGAGGCCATCACCCTGGTCATCCGAACCGAGGGGAGACGGTGACGCTGGATGAGGTCACCCGGGGGCGCATCATCACGGAGGGATGGGACACGCTGGTTCCCTTCGTCCCATCTTTCTTCCGCGCCTGATCCTCCCGCCCTCTGGATGGCATTCCCGGGAAAGAGGGGGAGGGTTTCGCGAGGGATCCTCTTCCCGGCTTTTCGACATCGAGAAAGATGGTCCCTCTGGCAATTCGGGCCATGACCTCCCCGCCGACCTGACCCCCCGAATCGTCCATCACGCGCCTGTCGGACGCTGACGCTCCAGTAGCTCCCGGATGTCGGTCAGGGTCTCGCTGATCCGGAACGTCACGATCAGCAGCTCCGCGTAGATTCTCGAAATCAGGATCCCCAGGACTACGACCAGCGGGCTCAGACAGAGGGCCCCGAGGATCGCCCCCGCGCCATCGCGTCGCCCCGCCAGCCCACCTCCCGTGATCCCGCCGAACAAAACGACACAGCCGGCCAGGACGCTCAGGGCGACCCCGATCCAGAACAGCACCTGAATGAGATACGGGGTGATCATGCGGCGGAAGGTGAGGAAGTCTTCCCAGTTCATGCGGACCTCCCGAACGCGTAGATTCGATGCATCCAGTTTAGGACCCATCGCGCCCACGCGCCAACGGCCACCGTTGAAAAACCGGGTTGCCCGGAGGATCTACGGCAACCGGCGGATCCCGGGGTAGCGCTGATGAGCCCAGATCATATAGCTCAGGCTGACGACAGCACCCAGAGCGACGGTAGCCGGTGCGCCCAGCCGGCCGGCCATCAAACCTGCCTGCAGGCCCCCGAGGCGCATCATCGCCTGAAAGGAAAGAGTGTAAACCCCCATCACCCGCCCCCGCACGGAATCCTCCACGTGGGTCTGGATCAGGGTGTTGGCCAGCGCGTTCTGCCACACGAACGCGATCCCGGTGAGCACGAGAAAGCCCAGAGCGATGAAGAAAGACCGGGAAAGGGAGAACCCCAGCAACGCCATCGGAAAGCCCAGGTTCCCCCACGTCAGCATGCGCCCCCGCTGGCCTGCGTCTCCATACGCCGCCGCCAGCAACGCCCCGGCCACCGCGCCAACCCCGACCGCCCCCATCATGAGGCCATAGGCGACCGCTTCCGGCTGGACGCATGACAGGAGCGCTCCCCCCAGACGGCTCTCCGCCGCTGCCCGGCAAAGGGCCCCCACCACCGGCGCCGCGCTATCCCGAAGGGAGGTCCGGGCGAAAACCGGGAGAAGGGTGGTGTAGGGCATCGATAGAAAGGCGGAAACCCCCACCATGCTCACCAGGCCCTGCAGGATCACATCGGATCGGATCCGCGCCAGCCCGGCCAGAGGATCCCCGGAAGCTCCAGACAGGCGCCGCCGGGCGGTCGAGGCCGGCAACCGCATGGCCAGGAGGCCGGCGATCACCGCGAGAAAGGAAAGGCCGTTCAGAAAGAACGCCATGGCCTCCCCTAAGGTCGCCACCACCAGGCCGGCCAGGGAGGGGCCGATGATCCGCGCGAAGTTGAAGAGGGAGGAGTTCAGGGCGATGGCGTTTCCCAGATCTTCCTCGCCCACCATCTCCACCACAAAGGCCTGACGGGCAGGCACATCCAGCATCTGAAAGGCGGCCAGGAGCATCGCCATGACCCAGACGTGCCAGACCTGGATCCACCCGCTCCAGGTCAGCCAGGCCAGGAGGAAGGCCTGACCCATCATGAGCGATTGCGTGATCACAATCAACCAGCGCCGGGGGAAGCGATCCGCCAGGCTTCCACCGAAGAGGGCCAGGGGCAAAAGCGGCAGAACGGAGAGGCCGTTCATAACGCCCAGGCTGACCGGCGATCCGCTGAGCCGATAGACCAGCCAGTTCTGGGCGATCGTTTGCATCCAGGTCCCGCTGAGGGAGATCAGCTGGCCGATGAAATACAGGCGGTAATTCCAGTGGCGAAGCGCCCGGAAGGGATGATGCGCGCGATGGGTGGACATGGCAGGCATCCCTCATCAGCGATGGATCGGAAGAAAGGGCCGCCTCCGACAGCCCCCGGATTCTATTCGAAATGAACGGTGGCCCCATCATCCGGCTCCACCGCAAACAGAGCGGGGCGCCGGCCGAAACGCGCTTCATAATGCCGGATGATGACCTCGCCCGCCGCCTGAGCGGCCTCCCGCCGGACGACCGCCAGGATGCTGCCTCCGAAGCCGGCCCCCGTCAGCCGGGCCCCGTATACGCCGGGAACAGAACGGGCCGCCTCCACCAGGGTGTCCAGCTCGGGAGCGCTCACTTCATAATCGCTCCGCAGGCTCTCGTGAGAGGCGTTGAGCTGTTCCCCAAAGGCCGGAAGATCCCCGCGCTCCAGCGCTGCCACGGCATGCAGGACCCGCTCGTTCTCCGTCACCACATGCCGGGCCCGCCGGTAGATCCGGTCCGGAAGCTCCATGCGGGCGGCCTCCAGCTGCGCCCGGGATATATCCCGCAGCGCACGGATCCCGGGATATCGCCCCTGGAGCCGCCGCACCGCTTCCTCGCACTGCGCCCGGCGCGCATTGTATTCGGAGGCCGCCAGCTCCCGGCGCACCCCGCTATCAGCCACCAGGACCACGATCTCCTCCGGGATCGGGATGAGGCGGGTCTCCAGGGAGCGGCAATCGATGAGCAGGGCATGGCCGCGCCGGCCGAACAGGGCGGCCATCTGGTCCATGATCCCACATCGCACGCCCACGAATTCGTTCTCCGCCCGCTGACACAGCCGGGCCAGCTCCAGCCGGGGCACCTCGTGACCGCCCAGGGCGACCCACGCCATGGCGAACGCTACCTCCAGCGCGGCGGAGGAGCTCAACCCGCTGCCGATCGGCACATCCCCCGCCACCGCCGCATCCACCCCTGGAAAGCGAAAGCCCGCCTGCTCCAGGGCCCAGGCCACCCCGGCCGGATAGGCCGCCCATCCCCGCACCCCCCCCGGCTGCAGCTCGTCCAGGGAGAACACGGCCTCTTCCCCGAAATCCGCGGCGATGAGATGGACCCGGCGATCCCGTCGGGGGCGGGCGGCCACCCAGATGGCCCGGTGGATCGCCATCGGGAGGACAAAGCCGTCGTTATAGTCCGTGTGCTCCCCGATCAGATTCACCCGGCCGGGGGCCCGGGCTCGCACACAGGGAAGCTCCCCAAACCGCTCCTGAAACGCCCCAATCGCCCGCGTCTCCGCGTGGGTCATTGGATCGCCTCCGATTCCGCGAATCGTTCGCATACCGGAGCGTTGCGGCCGATCGCCTCCCACGCCCGGCCCATCGCTCAATGGTGAAACGCGAATTCTGGAAAGACAAGCCGGCGGCCCGGGGAATAAACCTTCCCGAAGCCCTACGCTATACTAATATTAAGACCATGGAGGGACCTCATGCATGAACGGGCGATCGCCGAGGGGATCCTCGCGGTGGTGCTGGAGGCAGCGGAGGCCGCAAGGGCGCGCCGCGTGCTCGCCATCGATCTCACG
>NZ_DAOUCJ010000028.1 GCF_034432235.1 Thermoflexus sp.
CAGCGGCCCTTCCCCGGGGCGGGGTCCCCAGCGGGCCAGGACGTCCGCTTCCAGAAGCGGAGCAGCCTCCATGCGATCCCCCCAGGTCATCGACATTCTCTCCCTCTCCTGTAAAATAAGCCCGTGCGAAGCCAGATCACGAGGCCGGGCGGGGCGTCGAAAGCGCCCCGCCTCAACCTCCGCATGAATGGCGCAGGCCCGGCTCTCATCTGCTTTTCTCGAGCGATCCCATGATCGCAACCCCCCGGAAGCCGGAACAGATCCGGGCGATGTTCGCCCGCATCGCCCATCGCTATGATCTGATGAACCGCCTGATGACCGGCGGCCTGGATCTCCGCTGGCGTCGACAGGCCATCCGTGCCTGCGCGCTGCCGCCGGATGCCCGTGCCCTGGATGTGGGGACCGGAACTGGCGATCTGGCGGCGGAAGCGCTGCGACAGCGCCCCGGGGCGCTGGTGGTGGGCTGCGACTTCACCCTCCCGATGATGCTTCGCGGACGCATGAAGCCCGGTCGTGAGCGCATCCAGTGGGTCGGCGGGGACGCTCTGCGCCTTCCCTTTCCGGACGAACAGTTCGACGCCGTGTTCTCCGGGTTTGTGATGCGCAACGTCGCAAACCTGGATCTCGCTATCCGGGAGCAAGCCCGGGTCGTCCGCCCGGGCGGTCGAGTGGCCTGCCTGGAGGCGATCCGCCCACCTCGACGATGGTGGACTCCATTCTATCGCTTGTATTTTCATCGCGTGGTTCCATGGCTGGGAGCGATCGTGGCCGGCGATCGGGCCGCCTATACGTATTTGCCGCAATCCGTGGAGGCCTTTTTTACGCTGGAGGAACTGGCCCGCGCTATGACCCAGGCGGGTTTGATCCTGCTTGAAGCCCGCACGTTCATGCTGGGAACCGTAGCCCTGTTAGTCGGCATGAAGCCATTGAAGCGTGGAATCGGAACTCCCCATCGTGCGGGTCCTATCTACTTCTATTAACCCCAGGCGCGCCCGGCAGGGAACGGCACCCGCGCCCGGATCCGCTGAAGACGCGCTTCGCTCACCGGCTGTCCGAATGAAAGGAAGCCAGCCAGCCGGAAGCCGTGTTTCTCCGCCAGGCGGGCGATCTCCTCGACCTGCTCGATGGAAAGACGACGGCCCAGGCTGTAGGATTCCCAGCGGTCCTCCAGGGCCAGGGCGATGGTCTCAGCCATACATGCATAGGCCATCCGCGGAGGGAGCCCGAAATCGAAGCCGAAGTCCACCTCCCCGGGAACCTCCACGATGCCCCCGTCAATGACCAGGACGTCGTCCCGTTGCGCAGCCACGAGGGGGGAGACGTTGCGGGGCTGGGCCACATCGCAGACCACCGCGCCGGGCTTGAGATGCTCCGGCCCGATGATCGCCACCGGAGAGCTGCTCACCACCAGGACCAGATCCGCCTCGCGAAGGGCCTGGAGGCTTTTTGCGATCTCGGCTCGTGCCCCCTCGGCCTCCACCAGCGGTCGAATGTTTTCCAGACGCTCCGCCCGGCGTCCGACCAGGATCAGGCGGGGGACCTCCCGGGCCAGCAGCCGGGCGGCCACCCGGCCGATGGCTCCCGCAGCTCCGACGATGGCCGCAGTGGCCTCCGCCAGTGGGATCCCTACCTGTCGGGCCGCTTCGCGCAGGGCCTGCAACGAGACAGCCACGGTGTAGCTGTTTCCAGTCGTCACCGGGATGCGAAGATGCCGGGCCACCGTGACCCCTGCATCCCCCACCACCGCCGTAAAGGCCCCCAGGCCCAGGATCTGCGCCCCCAGCCGCTCCGCCAGCCGTCCGGTCTCGATGATTTTGCGGTAAACCCGTTCCAGAGGCAGCGAGAGCATACGCTGCGGCGTCAGCGGGCAAGCCACCAGCCAGCCCTCAATCTCCTTCCCGGTCGCCGCGGAGCGGATCCCGGTGACGTGGGAGAGATAGACCGGGGGGAAATAAGCGGAGAAGAAATGGATGGCTGGCTCTGGCAGCAAACGGCCCAGCAGCGGGAACTTGCGCTGGACATCCCGTCTGGGATCAATTGGGTGGATCATAAAGGCGAATCCGCCCATATCCCCTGCCGTGCGCTGATCAAGAGATCGGGAATTAAGGGAACTGAAGCGGCTTCTACAGGCGGTTCCTACCTCCCCCAATGGGGTAGCCTCCCGTCTTCAAAGGGAACTCTGCTCTTCTGGAACCAGAATGGTCTCCGGCGTGAGGGCTTCTCCTTCCCGGGGATACAGGCGCGGATACATGGCGGTCCCGCCCGGGATGCGCAGATGATCGCTGTCCTCGTAATACACGTTCTTCGTAATGACGTGGCGGTCCGAGGTGGCGAAGAGGACGACGTCCGACTCGATCATGCGGGCGGGATAGATCACCAGGCCGGATCCCAATCGACAATGATGGCCCACGCATCCTCCCAGGACCGGCATCCCGGCCTCCACCAGCTCGCCGCGGAAATGGGTGCGGATCGGCTTGGGGAGCAGGTTGAAATCCGTGAAGGTGGTTCCTGCCCCGATGAACGTATCGCGCCCTACCACGCACAGCTGCAGGCAGGTGTTCTGGGCCACCATGGAATGCTCCATCATCGTGGTCATGAAGAGGGCCGCCCGGAAGGGAAGGAAACAACCATCCCCCACCACGCTCAGCAGCACCTGGACCCCCTGGCCGATGTTCACATTGTTGCCGATGATGCTGTTGGCGATCACCGCCCCTGCCCCAATGGTCACGTTATCTCCGATGATCGTCGGACCCTGCAGGATGGCCGTCGGATCAATCTGCACGTTGCGCCCGACGCGGATCATGGCGGAAGAGGAGAGGACCTGTCGGCGCTCCAGCATCGCCCGCCAGAGGATCCGAAGCTTGACATCCAGACGGTGGATCTGAGCTTCCATCCGCGCACCTTCCGCAAAGATCCCAAAGGGGGAATTGGCCATGAAGATGTGGACCCAGTGCTCCACTGAAAGGAACGCCCGCAGGGGCACCCAGAACGTGAGATCCCCCTGGTTCGGGGCCATGTAGCGAGGCACTCGATAATAGCCGATCTCCCGGGCCAGGGTTTCGATGACCAGGGGGCGCGCATAGGGCTCTTTCCCATAGGGGAAATACCACATATCGGCGACGTAGACGTCTCCCTCTCTTCGGATGCCCCGCTGCAGAGGAAGCGCATGATGGACGATCGCCGGATCGTTCAGGGCGAAGGCCACGCGGCATGCTTTCCCCAACCGCCGCGCCCGGTCCAGAAACGTCCGGAGGAAGGGCTCATCGAAGAACAGATTGTCCCGATACACCAGAGTCGGAACCCGATCCTCCGGGATCTCATCCAGGGAATGAACCTCCAGCTCCTCATCGCAATAGGGAGCCAGGAGATCCCGTTGATGGAGCCAGAGCGGCTTGTTCATCACCATGAGATCCCTCGCCGGCTCGTTGAAGGGCGGGATCAGCCGGCGATCCCGGATGATTACCTTGCGCAACTTCCCGCTCATCTGATCCCTCCCCCATGTCCTGTGAGCTGGAAGCCATACCTCCAGCCTCGAGTCCCGTAACAAACCTGACCATCCTGAAGTTATTGTATCTTAACCGACGGGAGGAAATTGAAAAGGGTGGGAGGAGAACCTGAAGGTCATCCATCCCACCCCTTCACGAATTCTGAAGAAGGAAATCGGCCAGGGCCTGCCGGAAGCGCTCCGGCTCGTCCAGCATGGGAAAATGGCCCGCCTCGGGCATCCAGAAGATCTGCGCCCGGGGAGCTTCCCGCGCCAGGAGAAACGCCTGGTTCGGGTTCACGATATTATCGCGAGCTCCATAGATCCCCAGGACCGGAGGACGCAGCTGGGGGAGCAGCGGCCGCAGATCGGTGCGATGGAGGCTGCCGATGCTCTGGAAAAACGAACGAAGGGTGGTCCGGGAGAGATCGCGTTCCCACATCCGATACCACGTTCGCCAGGCCCGGGTGATGGTCGGCGAGGCCAGATAGGTGCCCGCCTTCACCACCGCCGGGAACGTATACGCCAGAAAAGCCCAGAAAGGCTGACCAGCCATCTTGAGGAAGAAATTCAACGACGTCCCCACGATCGGGGAACCCACCACCGCCACCCGTGTTACCCGGTCCGGGTGTGCGAGGGCCACCCCCAGGGCCACCGTCCCCCCCATGGAGTGACCCACCAGCGCCGCCGAGGCGATCCCCAGGCGGTCCATGAACTGGACCACAAGGGCGATGAAATCGGGGACGGTGAAGCTGGCCCGTTTCCGATCCGACTCTCCGAATCCCCAGAAATCCAGCGCGTAAGAACGACAGTAGGGGGCCAGGGCGCTCATGGTGTCGATCCAGTAAGCCCAGGATCCCAGCCACCCATGGAGGAAGATCACCGGCCGCCCCCGCCCGATCGCCTCGTAATGGACAATCCCCTGTTCGGTGACAATCGAGCTCATTCCGCCTCAAAAGCCCAATCCAGGATCGGAAACTGTTCTGTGGCGCGCCGATGGAAATCGGCCCTGTGAGGCGCTAACGCACCCCGCGTCGGCCTCCGCCGACGCGGAAGGCCTTTTGGCCGGCACCGGCCGGCCACCGGCCGAAGGCCCCTTGAGGTCGAATTCATTCAACGCCCGAAGGCCAAAGGCCCCCCAGGTCGAATACATCGACGCATCTCGCCCGGTCGCCGCTCCAGCGGCCTCTACGGACCCACGCTAACGCTGGGAAGCCGACAGCTCTTCGAGGATCGAGTAAAGCAGCTCCAGGACGACCGTTTTCACGCTGTCGCGCCGGGTGGCGATACAGGGAAGGACTTTGGCTTGACTATCCAGGCGCAGCGCGATGCGAAGATCTTCCGGGTCCCATGCGTCCTCGAGGTCCTGCTTGTTGGCGGCAACCACAAAGGGGGTTTGGGCGTAGCGGCGAAACGTGTCGAGGATGTTACGAGCCTCGCGGAACGTCTCCGGTCTTGTGCTGTCGACCATTACAATGAATCCCAGCATCCCCTCCGCCAGGATCTCCCACATGAAATCAAACCGCCGCTGACCGGGGGTCCCAAACAAATACAGCACCAGATCCCTATCGATCGTGATCCGCCCGAAATCCATCGCCACTGTGGTCTGATCCTTGATCGCCCGCTCCGCCGCCGTGGAGATCCGCCGCTCTGTGGAGACCACCTCGATCTCGCTAATCGTGCGGATGAATTGAGTCTTCCCCGAGGCGAAGGGTCCGGTCACCACGATTTTCACGGCTTGCATAGGGTCGCTATCCTCCCAGGGAGTCTGCCCGAAAGGGGCGAACCTTTCAACACTTGATGGGTCGAGAACCCGCAATCCAGATCGAATCGGGAGGGAAAGCCCTTTTGCGACATCGAGCCGCTTTCCACGATGGAACCGTCCTCAAAAGCGCTACAGCCGACGGAAGTAATTGATCAGCTTCTCCACCACGGAGCGGGAGACTTCACTCCCCGGCCCGCGGGCCGGCACGCCCGGCGGCGGGGCGACGGGCGGCGGAGCCCCCAGCTCGATCAACCCGGCCTGGAGGAGCCCGTAGATGATGCGCCGGATCTGGATTTCATCCATATTTAAACGGCGCATGATCTGCTCGATGGTGTTCCGGCCGTTGACCTGGCTGATCACCCGCCACTCCTCCGCACTCAGCTGCACCTTGCGTATGGCCTCCGGGCGGCTGGTCAGCCGGACCGGGATGTCCAGATCCGGGAGCTCCTCCTTCAGACGCTCCACCTCCCGGAGGCGCCGGGCTCCCTCCATAATGATGTTCTCCAGATCCATAGGGACCGGGATGCGATTCTGTAACACCTGAAGATCGGGCTCGAAACGGAAAACCCCCTCGTTCCAGGAGAACAGCCGGTAAACCACATCCAGCATCTGGGCCCGCAGGCTGTTCAGGATGTCCTGCTGCGTGACATAGCCCGCTTCGATCAGCTTGAGGCCCAGCACCTTATCATCCTGAAGGCGGGCGAGGTCGAACCCCTTCAGCTGTTCCGGCTGAAGCTTGCCGGCCCGGATCAGGACGTCCACCAGGCGCCCATCCTGGCGATCCAGCGCCGCATAAATCAGCTTGCCGTCTTTAAAACACAAACGGGCTGTGCCGCTCCGGCTTTCTACAGTCAGGGTCCCGGTCTTCCGGGCCAGATGGATCAGGTTAAGGAGCTGCGTGGTATTGAAATCCCGAAGGTTTCCCTTCAACGCCATTCAGGATCCTCCCCAATGGCTTGGTCCTAAAGATCTCACCCGATGGGACGGTGCGGGAAACGGCCCTACCCTCTTCCCCCGATGGCTTCGCGCTCTCCTCTATTGGGTGCTCCGAACTCCCAACCCCCGGACTCATTCCGGGCGGATCGCTGAAGCGGGAGTCTCCGCCGGTCCCAGCACCTGATCCACCAGTCGCGGGAGGACCTCCGCGACATCGCCGCGGATCCGGAGATCCGCATAGCGATCCGCCGCCGTAGGGGAGAGGTTGATGATAATCAGGCGGGCGCCGTGCTCTTTCGCCAGGATCGGCAGATCCCCCGCGGGGGCGACCTCCAGCGAGGAGCCGGCCACCAGGAACACATCGGCCCGCCGGGCTTCCTGCTGAGCCGCCAGGAACGCCCGGACGGGCAGCTGCTCTCCAAACAGGATGATGTCCGGCTTCAGCACCCCTCCGCACTGTGCACAGCGGGGGATGGTCCCATCCCGCAGGAAGGCCTCCAGATAGGGTTCCGCTGGGACCTTATGATAGCAACGAATGCATGTGGCTTCCCGGAGATGGCCATGCACCTCGATGACGTTGCGGGAGCCGGCTTTTTGATGGAGCTCATCGATGTTCTGGGTGATCAACGCCTTCAGGATGCCGGCGGCCTCCAGACGGGCGAGGGCATAGTGGGCGGGGTTCGGGCGGGCTTCCCGGATCATGCGGGCCAGCGGGCGCACCCATTCGAAAAACGCTTCCGGGCGCCTGGAGAAGGCCCAGATCGAGGCCACCTCCATCGGATCATAGATCGTCCACAACCCCGAACCCTCGCTCCGGAAATCCGGGATGCCGGACGGCGTGCTGATCCCTGCGCCGGTCAGGGCGACCAGGTAGCGAGCGCCTCGGATCAGCTCAGCGGCGCGGACCCATTCATCGTGCATCGCGTTCTGTTTCCACGAATCGAAAGCTTCACAATGGGCAAAACCCATCCGAAAACGGAATGGGCTTGCCTCCCTCACAGAGGATATCCGCTTTCAACTATAATACCGTCCATCGAGTCAGCAAAGCGGCGACCAGAGCGGCCCGCTGAGGGAGGGAATCGATATGCACGTGCTCATCCAGGGCGTGGGCGCCGTTCCCGATGGCCCCCAGGCCGTCCAGGGTGGGGATGCCCAGCGCCGCGGTGAAATTCGCATCGCTTCCCCCTCCGGTTCCCCCCTCGGTCAGCGTCAGCCCCAGCTCCGCGGCGATGGCACGGGCCCGCTCGAAAGTCGCCACCATGAGCGCGTTGCGCTCCATAGGAGGGCGGTTGAACCCGCCCCTTACTTCCAGGCGAGCGCCGTCCAGAACCGGCCGCAGGTTCCGGAAGGCTTTCTCGATCCGATCCATCTCTGACCGTGTGGCCACCCGCACATCCACCACCATCTCCGCATACTCCGGCACCACATTCGGGCGGGTCCCACCCCGGATCACCCCCACGGTCACCGTGGTGCCCCGCCGGGGGTCCGCCAGACCCCGCAGGCGCATGATCTGATACGCCAGCTCCTCAATGGCGTTGACCCCGCGCTGGGGGTCGGCCCCGGCATGCGCCGATCGACCATAGGCCGCCACCACAAAATCCCCTACTCCCTTCCGGAAGGTCTTCAGGCTTCCATCGGGAAGCGCGGGCTCCAAACAGAGCACCAGATGGCTGCGCCGAGCCTCCTCCTCGATCAGAGGGCGGGAGGTCTCGCTCCCGGTTTCCTCATCGCTGGTGAAGAGCATGCGGATCCGATGGGGAGGGCGAACAGCCAGGGCCTGGAGTCCCTGCAAGGCCCCCAGGAGGATGGCGATCCCGCCTTTCATGTCGAAGACCCCAGGGCCGTAGAGCCGCCCGTTCTCCTCCCGGATGGGCATCCGGGCCAAGGTTCCCAGAGGCCACACCGTATCCAGATGGCAGAGCGTGAGAATCTGGCTTGAGGCCTCCGGGTCCCCCCAGGTGGCGATCCAGTGATCGCCCACCGTCTCCTGGGGGATGCGCTCCACCCGGGCCCCGAGATCCCGCAGGTGATCCGCCACAAACTCCCCGAGTCGATCCACCGCCCCCTTTTCCGTGGTGGGCGACTCCCGAAGGGCGAGCTCGCGCAATAATGAGGCCAACTCCTCCCGAAGCTCGAAGAACCGTTCCATCCAGGCTATGAACAATGTCATGATCGTTCTCCCGGCGAGTGGCATTCGATGAGGACATCCGCCGCTGGGCTTGGCTTCGAGGAGACGGAATGACTCCTCCCTGCTCTCTTGGGGGCCAGGCCAGCCCCGAAATCCCCCATGCGGTTGAATCAAATCACCAGCTGCTCATACAGCCGCTCCAGGCTGAGGTCCGGGGAAACGGTCTCCCGGGAGCGAAGGGTCAGGGCAGCTGCGGCAATCCCCAGGCGGACCGCTTCCTCGATCGGGATGCCGTGAAGGAGCGCGAAGATCACCGCCGCCGTGAGCGCATCCCCCGCCCCGGTGAAATCCACGATCTCTGTCCGCAAGGCCGGGATGTGCCCGCTGAGATCCCCAGCCGCATAGACCAGGCCCAGCTCGGCCATGGTGATGATGGCGATCTGCACGCCCAGCGCGGCAAGATAGCGGGCCGCGAAGAGCGCTTCATCCACGCTGGAAACCGGCAGCCCGGTTAACGCTTCGGCCTCCGCCGTATTGGGCGTCACCAGATGCAGCTCGGGAAGGATCGGCCGGAGGCGCATGGCCAGGGTCGGCGAGGTCGGATCCGCGGCGACGGGGACACCGAAGCGGCGGGCGAGGCGAACCGCCATCCGCAAAGCGGCCGGGGAGAGATTCGCATCCAGCACCACCATGGCAGCCTGCTCAAACAGGGCCCGGCATGTCTGGAGATAACGCGGCGTGATCGCCTCGAGGATCCCCATGTCATCCACAGCGACCACCAGATTGCCCTGTTCGTCCAGGACCGCGAGGTAAACCCCGGTTCGCCCTTCGGGGACCACCATCACATGCGTGACGTCCACCCCTGCGCCCCGGGTTCGCTCCAGCACCCACTGCCCCGCCTCATCGTTCCCGACTGCCGAGATCAGGATGACCGGATGGCCCAGGCGGGCCAGGTTCTCCGCGATGTTGCGGGCCACGCCGCCCACGCTCCGGCGCACGTGGCCCGGATTGGTAGCGGCCAGCCGGATCGCCCCGGCCGCGTAACCTTTGAGATCCAGGCCGGCGGCTCCGATCACCAGAATCGGTCGCTCCTCCGGCCCCTCCCCTGCCCGCCACATCCCTTGCCTCCCTTACGGATCCTCGCCCCGTCCTGCAACCCGGAAATAGATGGGGAAAGCCCGCGCCGATCACAACCGGCTTACCCCGGGAGCCCATGTCGCAGGATCCGCAACCAGTTTCCGCTCATCACGGCTTCAATGTCTTCCTCCGTGAAGCCGGCTTCCCGGAGCGCCTGGGCGATTTTCGGGAGATCGGCCACCGTGTCGAATTCCGCCGGTGTGGACTCCGCGCCGAACCCCCCATCGAAATCGCTTCCGATCCCCACGTGGCGCGCATCCCCTACCCGCTGACAGACGTAATCGATCGCCCGCACCACATCCCAGATGGTCACTGCCTCCTTGGGATCCCCTCGCGTCCACCCTTTCTTCAGCATCCGATTACAAAGCACCACTCCCACCACGCCATCCCGTTCCGCCAGGGCCCGGATCATCGCATCGGAAAGCTGACGATCTCCCGGCACCAGCGCCTGGGGGTTCGAGTGGCTGGCGATCACCGGGCCCTCGTAGCGGTCCAGGGCCTCGAAGAAGCTCCGCTCCGCCATATGGCTGAGGTCCAGGATGAGGGGAAACTCCTGCATCGTCTTCAGGAGACGACGGCCCTCATCGGTCAGAGGGCCAGGCTCCCCGGTCCCGCCAGCGTAACGCGTGGCCCCCCAGGCCAGGCCGATGATCCGCACACCCCGTTCATACCAGACCTCCACCTCCTCCGGCCGTCGGATCGGATCCGCGCCCTCCATCAGCCGGACGATCCCGATGCGCCGGGCATCGGTCTCCAGATGAGGCTCCTTCCAGGTTTCCAGCACGACCTCGAGATCTTTCCGTGTATTGATCAGGTGAAAGCGCGGCTGGGTGTCCGCAAGGCGCTCGTAGTAATCCAGCTGGGCCATCCCCTCCGCATAGGCCTCCTCGGGCGTTCGATAGGTCCGTTCCAGAGGAGAACGGGCCCGGTGCGCGGGCATCACAAAGATCGTCCCAAAGATCACCGCCACCCCGCCGGCCAGCCATTCGGGGAGACCCAGCATGCACCGCCCGTTCAGACTCGGGATCTCCGTCCCCTCCTCCTGCTCCCGGATGGCATGGGCGGATCGGGTGTAATCCCGGCCGAACGACCGGGCATTCCAGGCCAGATCTTCATGGGCGTCGACAATGATCATGGCGCCCGGAACCCTCCTCCTTCGCAGCTGGACTTCGATGCAGAGGACGAACGGCTACCTTTATGACCTTTCAGGCCACAGGGGACAAGAAGAAAAACGGGCTTTGAGTGTTACATCGTGCCCGCTTCGAATTGAAGGAACCGCTCGCGCCAGGACTCCGGGATCGGCACAGGGACTCCCTGCGCATAATCGTAAGCCACCTGCACCGAGCGTCCCAGGGCCATTATGTGGCCGCTGTCGCAGCGCTCGATCTTATACAGGAAGACGAAGCTCCGCTGACGCACTTCAGCGACCCGGATCCAGACCTGAATCGGCATCCCCATGGTGATCGGGGCTCGATACTGACACAGGGCCTCTGCCACGATCATCCCAAAGGGTTCCAGGGGAGGGGGAAGCCCAGCCAGCTGGCGGATGTAATGGAGGCGCGCCTGCTCAAAGTAAGTGAAATAGACCGCGTTGTTGACATGGCCCATCGCGTCCATATCCCGGAAGCGGACCTCGATAGGCACCGCCATACGGAACGGCAGATCCGGCGGGAAGAGATCCTCCTTCATGGCTCAACCTCGATGAAGCGAAGCTCATCGGTCTCCAGATCCAGGATGCAAAAAGAGCGGCTTTCATGCCGGACCCCTCCCAGGGCGCCCGGGTTAATGATCCGGGTTCGACCGATCCGTTCATCACGACGCCGATGGGTGTGGCCATGGAAGATGTAGTCAAACTCCCCTGATGCAATCGCCTGATTCAGGCGCTCCGTATCATCGCCGTGGAGGATGAGGATGCGACGGCCGGCCACTGTGGTGCTCAACTCATCGCCCAGGAAGGGCTGGCGCCCCAGGGCAACCACGGCCGGCTCGAGCGCATTTAGGCGATCCAGATTGCCCCGGACGAACAGCACATCCCAGCCTTCGAAAAGGGAGACAACCTCCGGCGAGGTGACATCGCCGCAGTGGAAGAGACGCTCCACCTGTTCCTGACGAAGGAGCTCCAGGGCCCGACGGGTGTTTTCGATATGATCATGGGTGTCGCTCAGGATCCCGATCCGCATGGATGCCCCTCCGGGGTCTGGTTCTCTTCAAGGGCGGTGATCCCCCTGGCGCAAGGCCAGCGGCTACGAGCCTAAAGTGGCAAGAGCCTGCCGATAAGCCTCCAGGGCCTTCTGAAGCTTCCCGGCCTCCTGATAGGCGTCTCCCAGAACCTGCCAGAGCCGCGAGTCGGTAGGCCGCAATTGCACGGCCTGCTCCAGGTCGGCGATCACCGTATCGCGCATCGAGGCGACCCGCAGGAGGCGCTGATATTCCCGAACCGCGCGCGCCGTGTCGCCCAGATTGAAGAGCAGCCGGGCCATCGCCAGGCGGGTCTCATGGTCGCGCGGCTGCTCCTTGAGCCGGGCCTCATATTCCGCCAGGATCCCCAACAGCGGCCCGGCCATCGTTTCCGCGATCGGAACCGCCTGCAGACGCTCCAGCCAGCGGAGATCCACGGGAGGAAGGGCTTCCGGCACCTTCCCCGCGGGCGGAACCCCCTCATCAACCGCCAGCAGATCCCAGATCGGCGCTGCCACAGCGGGCGGGGTTCCAGCCATCGGCGGGGCGGGTTCTTCTTCAAACCCCGCTTCCCTCACCTCCTCCCGCCCCGGCGGGGCTTCCGTCAGAAGCTCCGGGGGCATGGGCTCGATGGGCAATGCTTCCCTACCCGATAGTGCTTCCACAGGCGCTGCTTCCCGGAACAGCCCGAGCTCTGACATCCACTCCGGGGGGATCTCCAGCGGCTGCGCCGCGGCCTCCTCCAGCAGCGCCTGGAATTGCGCCTCCTCGGAAGGAGCCGCCTCCAGCGCTTCCTCCGGCGGCTTAAGGGCCAGCAGCCATTCCGGGAGCGCCGCTTTCTCTTCCGCAGCCACCTCTTCCATCTCCACGCCGGATGGGATCTCCGGGAGTTCCGGCGAAGGCGCTGCCTCCACAGGTTCCGAAGGAGGAGCGGGCTCCCGCGCTTCCGATGGACGACGGCCCAGGATCTCCGCCATCCGGGCCTCCGCCTCTCGCTCCGCTTGGGCGCGCAGCATTTCCTCTTTCCCCTCCGCGATCCGAGCCAGCCAGGCCAGGGCTTCCTCAGGGCTCAGGGACTCCGGAAGCGGAGGCAGCCCGGCGAGCTCCGGGGTCGGGCCCTCAGAGGGTTCCTCCGCCGGCTGGATTCCCCCGACTTCCGCGGGAAGCTCGGTTGCAGGAAGCCCCTCTTCTTGAGAGATCCCAAGCGGTGCTTCCTCCGCGGGCCCAACCTCCTCGGGCGGTGCGACGATCTCTGGGGCTTCCCCCAGAGGAGGCCCCGGCCACTCCAGACCCGGGAATCCCTTCTCTTCCCACGGGACCTCCGGTGGGGGCGGAAGCTCTTCCTCCGGCGTCCAGGGGGGTGGTTCCGGCGGGAGGACAAAATCCTCCTTCAACCACTCCGGCAATTCGGCTTCAGGGGTGGCCTCCTCCATCCCGGGCGGCGCTGGTGCTTCCACCGCGCGAAGCCATTCGGGCCCCTCTTCTGCGACCGTTGTGGGCCCCTCCTCTTCGGGGAGCGGAGCCCCTTCGATCGCGCGAAGCCATTCCGGTTCCTCCCCAACAACCGGCGCGGCGATCTCTTCCTCGGGAGGCGGACCCACTTCCACGGAGCGGAGCCATTCCAGCGGCTCGGGGATCGGCTCTGGAGGCGCCCCCTGCGGGATCTCCACGAGGGGAGGAGTTTCAGGAGCCAGCTCCAGAACCTCCTCCTGCCCCACCGGGGCAGGGGCTTCCGCGGATGGGATCGCCTCACCCAGAGGAAGGCCTAAGGCCTGCAGCCACTCGGGGATCTCACCCTCCTCCACCGGGGGTCGGGCATAAGCCGGGGTGGGGGGCACATAGATCAGCCGTTCGATTCGCACGGAGGCCGGCTGGATGGAGGCCGTGGGGCCAAGGAGATCCGGGACCAGGGTGAGCTCCGGATCCACGGCCGCGGCCCGTCGGAACAGCTCCCGGGCGTCGGCCTCGCGGCCGCTGGCCATCCAGAACTCCCCTAGGATCAGGTTGGCCTTCAGGCAGTAGGGCAGCTCCTGCAGCAGGCTCTGGGCGGCCCGGGCGGCTTCGAGGCGACGTCCATCCCGCCACAGCACCTCCAGGTAAAGAGCCCGCAGATCATAGCGGCGAGGCGCTTCCTGAAGAAGGCTCTCCAGCTCCGCGATGGCCGCGGCGTATAAATGGCCCCGGGCGTAGAGACGGGCCAGCGCGCCCCGGGTAAGGGGGAGGAACTCCGGCGGCACCCCGTCACGGCGGGCATAGAGTTTGGCCAGCTCCTCGCGGATGAACTCATTATAGGGGAGGATCTCATAGGCTCGCTCCATCTGCCAGGCAGCCTCAGCGATCTTCCCCTGTCGCTCGTAGAGCACACTGAGGCCAATACGGGGGAGGAAATCCTCGGGGTCCGCACCAAGGGATCGGGCAAAGAGATCCATCGCCGCTTCATCCTGGCCCTTCTCCAGATAGGCCTGGCCCAGCAGGCGATAGACCCGGTAATACTTTGGGTAGCGTTTCAGGATATGGAAGCCGTGGGCGATGGCTTCGTCGTAAGCCTCATCCTGGAGGAGGCGCTCAATCTCTGCGCAATACTGGGAAAGCGTGATCTCCTGCATCCGGATCCCCCTTCCCGTTGGATCGATTTGATTATAACGAAGATTGGGGGGAGAGGGGACCATGCAAGAGCGGACGTTTCTGGACCGGCCGGAGCCGGTTCCCTATCTTCCGGCGTCAGCGTGCCCTGGTCAAAGGCTCCAGATTCAGCGGGAACACGGGCAAGCTCCTAGACCCCACCTGGAGAGATCCCGCGCTTTCCAAACCGGCCGAAACCCACCCTACGGATTTACGACGCCCTCGGCCGGTGGCGATTCCGGAGCCGATCAACTGCGAAGGCGATCGCCCCGGCCGGGAGCACAAAGGGGCCGCCCAGCACCAGCATCCAGATGCTGATATCCACCAGGCCCCGCAACAGGATCCCCAGCACACCGGTGGCCTCACGGAACGTTTCCCCAGGATTCCAGACGATGGGCGTCGGTGTGGGGGTGGGGGTCGGCGTCGGGCGCAGCGGTTCCAGGATGGCCGTGATCAGCGAGTAGGCGGAGCGTCCCTTCAGGAAGTTCATGCGGCCTTTCACCTGGGCGATCTCTCCCTCCAGCTCCCGCAACCGCGCTTCCACCTGAAGGGCCTCTTCTACCGACTTCGCCTCCTTCAGGAACTCCCGGAGCCGGGCCGCCGCTGCCTCCAGGTTGGCCAGCCGGGCCTCCAGGTCCACATACTCCTGGCTGACATCCTGGCCGGAGGTGTTCTCATCCGCGACCCTCATCGCGATGCGCCGCAACCGGCCCAGGGTCTCCTCGAAACGTTCTGAAGGCACCGCGAACGTCAGGCTGGCATATTTTTCCTCATCCTGGAACCAGGTGCGGCTGCTCAGGATGTAGCCGCCGACATCTGTGACCAGCCCCTCGATGCGGGTAAGGGCTTCATCGACACTGGAGACCACGAGCCGCATCTCCGCGTTTTTGATGATCATGCGGGCGGCAGGGTTGGGGAGCACGCCCGGGGGATTCACAGCGACTGGCGTGGCAGCAGGCGCTCCAACAGACGGCGCCCCTTTCAGCTGTTGCGCATTCTCCGCCACCGGCCCGCCCGCCCGCTCGATCTGAGGCCGGGCCCCTACCGGCGCTGGAGGGGCCATCGCCGGGGTAGGCCGCGCGGCCGGCGCGCACGCGGTTAGGAGCAGCCCCAAAACGATCCCGGGAAGCAGCAAACGCATGGGAACCTCCCCTCTTTCTGTGGATCTCACAGAAAAGACGTCGGGCCCCGGATGAGGGTTCCCCGGTGGGACAGCCCCTTCCTGATCCCCTAAGAGCTTTAGAGATCGGTCAGGCCGCCGAGGGCGACCGGCCCTCTGCGAAGGCTCCGCCAGAAAACCCATCGTTGCCGGAGAGAGGCGCGACCGGATTCCCCGAACCCAATGGTAGCCGGTTGAGCACAATTCCCCTAAAATCAGAAGTCAGATGGAATGTCACCTTTTCAGGGATAGGCGCATCAAATTTCGAGGAGTGTAAGGAGGAGGGGCCATCCATGGCCGTGCGACCGATCATCCTGGCGGATCAACCCATCCTGCGGCAGAAGGCAGAGCCCGTCACGCGGATCACGCCGGCCCTCCGGCGCCTGATCGATGATATGGTCGAAACCATGCGGGCGGCGGAGGGGATCGGCCTGGCCGCGCCCCAGGTCGGAGAATCCCTCCGCGTGATCGTCGTGGAGGTCCCGGAGGATGAGGAGGTCCCCGGGAGCGGCGTGCTGTATGTGGTGATCAACCCGGAGATCGTGGAGGCTTCCCCGGAGATCGTCGAAGGGGTGGAGGGATGCCTCTCCATCCCCGGATGGTATGGCTGGGTTCCCCGCGCCCGGTCCATCATGGTGCGGGGCCTGAACCGGGATGGACGGAGGGTTCGAATCCGGGCGGAAGGCCTGGTGGCCCGCGTGTTCCAGCATGAGATCGATCATCTGGACGGCATCCTCTTCCCGGACCGGATCACGGATCCGACCCGCATCTGGCGCGTTCAGCCAGCCCGGGAGGCCATCCCGGAGCCCGTCCCGGCCCGTGTTTCCCCCGGCGCGGGTCATTAAGGGGCGCCGGGCCAGGCGTCGCTCAGGGAATGGATTTCCTTCAGGGAGTTCGAGGGCAGCTCGGCCTCTAAAGCATCTTTTCCCCGGGGGCTCGCAGGGCTCCAGGAGGGGAAAAGAACATCCTGTCATCCTGCATGCGAGCTCAATGGTATACCCTATGAGTCCATTTCGGAGGGAAGCTCGAATGGAGAATCTGATCATTCTGGGAGCCGGGCCTGCCGGGTTGACGGCGGCCCTCTACGCTGCACGGGCGAATCTCTCGCCGCTGGTCATCACCGGCAACAGCGTCGGCGGCCAGATCGCCACCACGGATGTGGTGGAGAACTTCCCGGGTTTCCCGGAGCCCATCGGCGGCGCCGAGCTGGCCGAACGCATGAAGCAACAGGCGGAACGCTTCGGCGCCCGCTTCGAGTTCGATGAGGCGATCGAGGTCGACCTCCGGCGTCATCCTTTCCGGGTGCGCACCTATAGCGAGGAATACGAGGCGAAGGCGGTGATCGTGGCCACAGGGGCGACCCCTCGCCGCCTGAACGTCCCCGGCGAGCAGGAGTTCTGGGGGCGGGGCGTCTCTGTATGCGCCACCTGTGATGGCTTTTTCTTCACGGACAAAGAAGTGGTGGTGGTCGGCGGGGGCGATAGCGCCTTCCAGGAAGGGCTGTTCCTCACCCGCTATGCTCGGAAGGTGACCATCATCCACCGGCGGGATCAGTTCCGCGCCCAGCCCATCCTTCAGGAGCGCGCCCGGAACAACCCGAAGATCTCCTTCCTGATGAACACCGTCGTCACCGCCATCCTGGGCGACGGCAAAGTGCGGGCAGTGCGGCTGAGGAACGTGAAGACCGGGGAGGAATGGGAATTCCCCACGGATGGCGTATTTATCTTCATCGGTTACGAGCCCAACACCGCGCTGTTCCGGGGGCAGCTGGAGATGGATGAGGCGGGCTATATCAAAGTCAACGAGCGACTGCACACCAGCGTTCCCGGGGTCTTCGCCGCTGGCGAAGTGCATGATCGATGGTTCCGTCAGGCCATCACCTCGGCCGGATTCGGGGCTATGGCAGCCATGGAGGCGGAGAAATTCCTGGCCGAGCTGGAACACCAGGGCTACCCGGCCCTGACCGCCGCGGGCGAATTGTCCCATTAAATCCGTAGAAGCTGCTTCCGCGGCGACAGGGCAAGATGCGTCGAATGAATGCAACCTGGGGGCCTCCGGCCAGCGGCCGGCCGGCGCCGGCCAGAACGCGTCGGCGCAAGCCGACGCGGGGCACAAAGCGCCTCACGAGGCCGATTTCCATCGGCGCGCCCGCCGACGCCCGGCGCGGAGGGCGTCGAATGAATTCGACCTTTAGAGGCCTCCGGCCACCGGCCGGCCAAAAAGCGTCCTCACGTCGGCACAGGCCAACGCGGGGCGCGTTAGCGCCTCGGAAGGCCGATTTCCATCGGCGAACCCGTTATGCCTGGATGCCCTGCCGCTGAGGCGTTCGGGGAGCCTGAGGGCGCCTCCCGCGCCCTCATCCCTCACTCCTCCGAATCCGGCGCCGGGAGGATCCGCCGGAGCGCCTCCTGGAGATCCCTGGGGAGGGCGCTCTGGCGCGCCTCTTTTCGCAGCCACTCCTTGAGTTTCCGCGCGTGAACGACCGGGATGCTGCTACCTTCCACATCCAGGCGCGCTTCCGGATGGGTGAAGACGATAACGGGCTGGATCGGGACTTCCCTCCCGTCCAGCTGACGGGCGAGATGACGACGGAGGGCTTCGGCCTCCAGCTGGGCTTCCCGGGTCGGGTTCCCCAGGGTATCCTGAGCCATCCAGCGCAGGAAACGCCGGAAAAGCCCCATCGGCTGGGACCACCGGTCGTTCCGACAGCGGATCTCCCCCCGCTGCCATTTGACGACAAAGGTCCGCACCCCATCCGGGCCCACCAGGACGTGCTCCGCGGGGAGCATATAGTGATAGAGCACATATCGATCATCCAAGCCTTTGAGCGCCTGGGTCAACGCCGCCTCTGGCCGGTCCGGGCGCACGAAGCGATGGATGTAATAGATCCCGATCTGGGTCAGCCCGAACCCCACGAAAAATGCGATGACCGGGATGAAAGCAAGCTGAGGATATAGCAGAGAGGTCACCAATCCGAGGATCAGGATGATATAGCCGATGGGGAAGGCCCAGTTGCCAATCGCCGCCCGACGCTGGATATATCGTTCGTTGCGCACGACTTTCATCGGTTTCAGGCCTCCCGATTGAAGTAGGGGATCGAAAGAGCGCCAGCCCTCACTCCGGAGTGGAAACCGATCCTCTGACCCACCGTTTGATGCGTTTTGAGGGGTAGGCAACGCGCGCTTCACGCACCGCGCAGTTGATGATACTCCTCAGGGGTCAGGAAGCGCCCTCCCTCAACAGTTCGTTTCACCACGCGATAACGGCCATCCAGATGCACTTCCGCTCGCATTAGCTGGAAACAGCGGTCGTCCATGATCTCCTTAATCAGCACATAGCCGGTTCCGGCTTCCTCGGGGTTCAGGTCATACCGGCGGTCGGCCCGAACGGCAACCGGAGCCCCGCACCGCTCACACTGCACGTAGAGCCATATTGCGTCGGGATCAACCTCAGTGATCTCCCCGCCCAGAAGCTCCCGAATCCTGCGCCAGATCATGGCCGGACCTCCCTTTCCAGACCACGAGCTCGCTATCGGAACCGTATTGTATCCCGATCCAGACGGACGGGGTTGAGCATGAACGGAGAGGGCAAGATGCCGATCTACGTTCAACCGTGGGCTTCCCTCTCTGGGCCCTCCCAGCGCCCGAGGATCAGCGAGACGTTGTGTCCCCCGAAACCGAAGGCGTTCACCAGCGCCCGGCGCACCCGGGCGCGGCGGGCCACGTTGGGGACGTAATCCAGATCGCATTCGGGATCCGGGGTTTCATAGTTGATGGTGGGATGGATGATCTGGTGAACCAGCGTCAGCGTCGTGGCGATGGCGCCCAGCGCCCCCGCCGCGCCCATCGTGTGACCGATCATGGATTTGGTGGCACTGATCGGGATCCGGTAAGCGGTTTCCCCGAACACCTGCTTGATCGCCATCGTCTCAATCGGATCATTTAACCGGGTGGAGGTCCCATGGGCGTTGATGTAGTCGATCTCCTCCGGCCTGAGCCCCGCATCCTGGAGGGCCCAGCGCATCGCGCGAGCTGCTCCGGCCCCATCCGGCTCAGGGGCTGTGACGTGATGGGCGTCGGCGGCGTTGCCGTAACCCAGGACCTCCGCATAGATCCGGGCGCCCCGGGCGCGGGCATGGGAAAGCCGTTCCAGCACCAGGATCCCGGCGCCCTCGGCGTAAACGAAGCCATCCCGATGGGCGTCGAAGGGGCGGCTGGCCCGCTCAGGCTCCTCGTTCCGGGTGGAAAGGGCCCGCATGGCCGCAAAGCCGGCGATGGCGAAATCGGTGATCAGGGCCTCCACCCCGCCACAGATCACCACATCCGCGATGCCCCGGCGGATCCATTCCGCCGCCTCGCCGATCGCCTGGGCACCAGTGGCACAGGCCGCAGCGACCGTGGCGATCGGGCCCTTCGCTCCGAAGTAAACGCTCACGTGGTGGCTCGGCATGTTGGGGATCGAAGCGACGAGGGCGAAAGGGCTCACTCGGGCCAGCCCCTGGGTGCGGAAGATCTGGATCTGACGGTCAGCCACCTCATAGCCCCCCATCCCAACTCCGATCAACGTCCCCACCCGCTCGGGATCCGGGAACCCATCGAACCCGGCGTCCCGCACGGCTTCCAGCGCGGCCACCACGGCGAACTGGGAACAGCGGGCCATGCGCCGGGCCTCTTTCGAGGGGAGGGCAACGGTCGGATCGAAGCCCTTCACTTCGCCGGCGATGCGGACCGGGAGCCCTGAGGCGTCGAACTGGGTGATGGGACCGATGCCGGAGCGGCCGGCGATCAGGCCCTCCCAGAACGCCCGGACGTTCAGGCCGAGGGGGGAAAGAGCCCCCATCCCGGTGATCACCACCCGCTGGTTTTCCGAACGGGAAAGCGACACCTGGCTCATCCGGGGCAACCTATGGAGCTCTCTCATCCATCTCCGTAAAGCTTCATCCAGGAAGGGCGAAACATCATTTTGAGGCCGGTCGGATCGCCGGGGGCGATCCCCATGGCCTCAAAAATCCGGGAACATCCCCGCGATGGCATCCCTGCTCAGATGATCCCCACCTGACTGTAGTCCCCCAGGGTGAATTTATACGCCTTCGGCTTCATCGGCGAGTGGGTGATCGCCACACGGCGGCCGATCAGGCTGTCGGCGATCCGCGGGATGTCCTCAATGCGGCAATGCTCCAGCACAATGCTGTGCTCGATCTCGCTGTTGACGATCTCACAGTGATGATAGATGCTGGTGAAGGGGCCGATATAACTGTTCACAATGCGGGTGTGTTCACCGATGATCGCCGGGCCACGGATCCGGCTGTTGATGATCTCCGCGCCCTTCTCGATGACCACCTTCCCTTCCAGTATGGAATCCCGATCCACATAGCCCTCCACCCGCGGCTCCAGCTCCTCCAGCACCAAGCTGTTGGCGGCAAGCATATCGATGGGCTTCCCCGTATCGATCCACCACCCGGTGTGAAGATAGGGATAAACCCGGTAGCCTTTCTCCACCAGATATTGAATGGCGTCCGTGATCTCCAGCTCGCCCCGCCAGCTGGGGCGGATGGCTTCCACGGCCTCGAAGATCGGCGGCCGGAAGAGATAGATGCCCACCAGCGCCAGGTTGCTCCGCGGCTCCCGGGGCTTCTCCACCAGCCGCACGATGCGGCCGTTTTCCAGCTCCGCCACTCCATAGTGCTGGGGGTCAGGGACCTCCTTCAGGACGATCTGGGCGTCGTAGTCGCTTTCCAGGAACATCTGCACCAGATGGCGAATCCCCCCCTGGATGACATTATCGCCCAGGAACATCACGAAGGGCGTGTCCCCCAGATAGCTCCGGGAGATTTTCACGGCGTGGGCCAGGCCCAGGGGCGCCTCCTGACGGATATAGGTCACCTTCACCCCCCAGCGGCTCCCATCCCCCACCGCCGCCATCACCTCAGGGGCCGTATCCCCCACCACGATCCCGATATCCGTGATGCCTGCGTCTCTGACCGTTTCGATGACCCGGAAGAGAACCGGCTTGTTGGCGATGGGGATGAGCTGCTTGGCGCTGGTGAAGGTCAGAGGATACAGGCGAGTTCCCTTCCCTCCGCTCAGGATCAGCGCTTTCATGGATCTCCCGCTCCTCTTGGGGTTTCGGGATTAGTAGGAATCTATCCCCTCCCACCTGCGCCCCCTTCGGGCGCTTGCGGGCGGGATCCGGCCGACCGAACCCCGCCGCACCTCCAGCGTTTTCCATTCTATCCGACAATCCGACGCTCGGGCAGCGGTTCGGCGTTCCGCATTCCCTGTAGGGCAACTGCAAGCAGTTGCCCTACTCCCCTCTACCGTCGCGTGCGCTCCGATTTCTTCTTCGGTTATCGGCTGGAAGAGGTGGCCCCCGGCCAGCGGGCGTTCATCGCCCTCCCGGAAAAGGCGCTGCTGGACCTGATTTACCTGCGCCCCGAGAGGGACCTGGATGTCTATCTGCGGGAGCTGCGCTTGCAGAACCTGGAGCGTCTCGATCCCCAGCGCCTGCACGAGTTCGCCGGGCGCTCGGGCGCGGTCAAATTCCGCCGGGCAGTGGATCTCATTCTTGCCCTGAAAGCGCAAGAAGAAGAAGCCTACGAAGCCCTATGAAAGATCACCTGGTGGCCCTGCTGACGAGGGAAAACCTGGCGCGGATGCTAAGAGTCGATGGGTAACGTAGAGGACTCACGCTGGTTGATCCGATGGAGCTCTGCTCCTCTTTCCACCAGGGGCACTTATCCCGCCCAGAGGATCACCCCCAGCACGGCGGCGTGGACCCGTTCCAGGGCCTCGCGGGCCTGGAGGAGATGGGCCCGACGGGTGCGGCGGACGCGCGCGATGAGGAGCGCGCCATCGCTGTGCTCCGCCAGCGTGAGGGTCCAGCTCACGGTTTGCGCCGGCGGCGCGTAAATCAGGATCCGCTCCGCCCGTCGCCGGAGGGCCTGGAGGAGCTCCCCCACCCTCCGCGGGCCGGGAGGCTGTCGATCCGGCCCCGGCGCGCCGGCGGGCAACAGGATGAGCCCGGGGATCCCGGTCTCGACCAGGGCTGCATCGATCGATCCTCCCATCCCGGTGAGCAGGCCGCGAAGACCGGGCGAGGAGGAAACCCTCAGCTCCTCGTGGAGCCGGGGCCGTTCCAGATCCGCATCCACCAGGAGGGTTTGCCGGCCTGCCTCTGCGAAGGCGATGCCCAGATCCCGCGCGACCTCCGCCGCCGGCTCTCCGGGGGATGCCGGCGTCAGCAGCAAGACCTGAAGCGGGTGCTCCAGGCGCAGCGCCTCCAGGTTCGCTCGCAGGATCCGGTAGGCTTCGGATATCATCGGCCAGGATCGGGGTTCCATCGCCGCTGCCGGATGCGAGGTTCACGAAAGGACTTCCGGGATTTCCTCCCGCCGCGGGGTTCCTGAAGGAGCTTCCACCCATCGGCGAAGGTTCTCCAGGCCTTCCTCAAAGAACAGCACGATCAGCCCGATCAGCAGTCCGCCCAGGCCGCCCAGGGCGACGTTCAGGCGGGTCTGAGGGCGGAACCGGGTATACGTGGGCTCATCCACCAGCAGCGCGTCAATCCGGTCCTCCCGCCGGAGCCGCTCGTTCTCCTTCTGTCGCCACTCCACAAACTGCTGCGCCCATCGTTTGGCGATCTGTCGAGCCAGCTCTCCATTTAGCGCGCGCACTTCCAGACGGATCACCATGCTGCGCTCATCCAGGGAAAGGGACATGTTCCGGCGCAGCTGCTCCGGGGCCATCGCCAGGCCCAGCTCCTGGATCACCCGGCGGGCGGAGGGCTGCGCGGGATCATCACCCCCATAGACGCTGGAGAGGATCTGGAGGTAACTGTTCAGGAGGGTTTTGGCGGCCTGGCTCTGGCCGAAATCCGGCCGCGCCGGCTGCACCGCGATCGTCGCCACCGCCCGATACACCGGCGTCTGCAGCCGGCTGTAGACGAAGGCCAGGCCCGCGGCGGCCACCGGGAAGAGGATCAGCGCCCACCCCCGCCGTCGCAGGAGCCGAAGGTAATGCTGGAGGAGCAACCAGTGTTCCGTCGCCCGGGCTGCCCCCAGCTCCATCCAGCCGATCAGCAGGGCCAGCGCGCTTCCCAGCACCATCCCCATCAACGCCCCGGCCGCCACATTGAAGGTCGTCTGCGGACGGAATCGGCCGGCGACCGGTTGATCCACCAGGAGCGCATCGATCTGGTCCTCCTGGCGCAGCGTCTGGTTTTCCGTTCGACGCCACTCGATGAAAAGCTCCGCCCACGTCCGGGCGATCCGCTGCGCCATCTCCGGATCGTAAGATCGGATCTCCAGCTCGATCAGGAGGCTGCGCTCATCCGCCGAGAAGATCGCGCTGCGCCGCAGCTGCTCGGGCGTCATATCCAGCTGCAGGGCCTGGATCACCCGGCTGGCCGAGGGCTGATGGAGATCCCCGCCCCCATATGCGCTGGACATGATCTGCACGTAGCTGCTCAGGAGGGTTTTGGCGGCCTGGCTCTGGCCGAAATCCGGCCGCGCCGGCTGCACCGCGATCGTCGCCACCGCCCGATACACCGGCGTCTGCAGCCGGCTGTAGACAAAGGCGCTCAGGGCGGTCACGATGGCCAGGACCGGGATCAGCCACCCCCATCGCCGCAGAATCTGTATCAGATCCCAGAGGCTCATCGGGCTCCCTCACATGGCTCAGGCCATCCGGCCTGGGGTTCGAGGAGGCTTCCTCCCCTCTCGACGAACAGCTCATTCATTTCCCCGGCGTCGAGGGATCTCCCCCAGCACCCGGAAGCCCAGGCGCTCCACATCCGTTCGATCCCAGATGCGGGGATCCAGGAAATCGGCCAGGAAGGCCATGGTGAATCCCCCCAGGAGGCCCAGGGCGATCCGGAAGAGCGGTCCCAGCCGGGCGCGCAGGGGAGGCGCGGTGGGCGAGGCGGCGGGGACATCCAGCGGCGTCAGCACGGCCATCCCCTCCCCTGACTGGGGCCAGACCTGGTCGACCTCCCGACGCGCCACCGCCACCGCCGCCCGGGCGATCGCCTCCGTCACCCCCGGATCCGAAGCGGTGACGTAGAGAACCACCAGGGACCGCTGATAATCCGAAGCCAGGGCCCCCTGAACCGCGGGGGGCGAGAGGGTGAGACCCTCCGCCTGCAACTGCGCCGCCACCCGTTCCGCGAAGTCCCGGCTTCGAACCCAGGCGGAAACAGCCGCGGCCAGGTATTCGCTGGAGAGCCAGCGGTAGTAGCCTTCGTAGTCGTAATCCCCGCGGCCCTCCGGCCGGATCCCCACCGCCAGACGGATGGAGGTCTGATAGGCAGGCGCTGGGGGACGATCGAGCACGGCCCCGAAGAACCCCAGCGTGGTGGGGATCAGGACCAGCCACCCCCATCGTTTCAACACTCGAAGCAGCTCCTCAAACGTCATCGGACCTTCCGTCAGGAAAGCGAAGCTCCCCAGCGATCCAGCAGGGTCCGTTCCACATCATGGCCCCGACGGGCGGATTCCCACGCCAGCTCCACGATTTTCTTTATTTTTTCCTGGAACAACTGTTTGTCAAACCGCTCTGCGTGGCGTCGGATCACCCCGGGATCGAACCGCAGGTCCTCGAGGCGGCGCACCGCCTCCGCCAGGCTCTCCGGCGTAGACGCATGGAAGAAGACCCCGGTCACGCCCTCCACCACCGTATCCAGCGCCCCGCCGGCCGCGAAGGCGATCACCGGCCGCCCGGCGGCCATCGCCTCCACCGGCGCGATCCCGAAATCCTCCACCCCCGGGAACACAAAGGCCCGGCAGCGTGCATAAAGCTCCGTCAGCTGCTCCGCTGGAACCCTCCCCAGGAACGTGATGGTCGGCCCAGCCATCCGCTGGAGACGCCGACGATCCCGGCCATCCCCCACGATCACCAGGGGCAGCCCCAACCGGTTGAACGCCTCAATGGCCAGGTCGATCCGCTTGTAGGGGATCAGACGGGAGACGATCAGAAAGTAATCCTCCGTGCGGGCGGCAGGCTGAAAGCGCTGCACATCCACCGGCGGGTGGAGAAGGATCGAGGGACGTCGATAGAACTTCTGGATGCGACGGGCCACCTCCCGCGAGATGGCGATGAAGGCATCCACCCGATCCGCCGCCGCCCGATCCCAGATCCGCAACAACGTGATCAGCGGCCGCAGCAGGCGCCGCAGCGGCCCCGGCAGGCCCTCGCGGGCGATGTATTCCTCGTAGGCCCAGACATAGCGGGTCGGCGTCAGGCAGTAGCAGAGATGAACCGTGGAGGGTCCCGTGACCACCCCATGGCAGAACCCGCTTTTATTCGAGATCACGACGTCGTATCCGGAGAGGTTCAGCCCATCGAACGCTAAAGGATAAAGCGGGAGGTAAAGCTGGTGATGCCGGTGAATGAAGGGCATGGCGTCCAGCCAGGTGGTGTGGATCTCCCAGCCCCGATAGTGAGCGGGCATCCGATCCCGGGCGTAGATGCTGGTGTAGATGGGAGCGCCGGGGAAGGCCTCCACCAGGGCCTCCAGCACCGCCTCCGCGCCTCCCATCTGATTGAGCCAGTCGTGGACCAGCGCGACGCGCATGGGCTCCCTGTGCAATGCAGGCAGGATCTCCCCGGCTAAAGCAGGGAAGGCGAGCGAACCGGGGCGAAGGACCGGCGGTGGATGGGGCTGGGGCCGTAGATCCGAAGCGCCCGACGGTGGTCCGGCGTGCCGTAGCCTTTATGCCCTGCGAAGCCGTATCCCGGGTAGATCCGATCCATTTCCACCATCCATCGATCCCGGGCGACCTTGGCCACAATGGACGCCGCCGCCGCCGACAGGCAGCGGGCATCCGCCTGAAAAAGAACCCGCTGGGGCAGCGGGACGGGCAGGGTCATGGCGTCCACGATCAGCGCCTCGGGAGGGATCGGCAGCGCCTCCAGGGCCCGCAGCATCGCCAGGCGGGTCGCCGGGACGATGCCGAGGGCATCGATCTCCTCCGGGCTCGCCATCCCGATGCCCACCCCCCGGGCGATCCGAAGGATCTCCGGAAAGAGGGCCTCCCGCTGCTCAGGGGTCAGGGTTTTGGAATCCCGCACCCCCGCTAGCCCACGGCGCAAGCCCCTGGGATCCGTCGGAAGGATCACCGCAGCCGCCACCACCGGACCCGCCCATGCCCCCCGCCCCGCCTCATCCAGGCCCGCCACGTTCTGAACGCCCCGACGCCAGAAAGCCATCTCCTCAGCGAGCGTCGGCCGGCGATGGCGAGACCGACTCCGACCGGGCATAGCGTCCCTTCCACGCGTTCCAGCGGATCAGAAGCAGCTCGCGGAACATGTTCAGGCTGTCCCGGAACAGCCGGACGCGGCTTTCCGGGTTGAAATACCAGATCACCGGGACCTCCACGATCCGGTAGCCGCGCAGGCGGGCGATGAACAGCACCTCCACGTCAAAGCTCATGCCATCCAGCCGCTGTGCCCGGAAGAGATCCTCCGCCGCCTCGGCGCGGAACATTTTGAAGCCGCACTGGGTATCCTGGAAGCCGGGAACCGCCAGGATGCGGACGATGGTGTTGAAGACGCGGCCGATCAGGTGGCGGTAGAGAGGCTCCCCGATCCGCCGGGCTCCTGGCGCCTCACGGCTGCCGATGGCCACATCGAAGTCGTCCAGCTGCGGCGGGAGGAACTTCACCACCTCCTCAATGGGCGTGGAAAGGTCCGCATCGCAGATGTAGCGATAGCGGCCGCGGGCGGCCAGCATCCCCTGGCGGACCGCCCGCCCCTTCCCCCGCTGGGGGTCACGGATCAGACGGACATACGGATGATCCCGCGCGAAGGCCTCCACGATCTCCGCCGTTCGATCCGTGCTGCCGTTCTCGACGACGATCACCTCGGCCGGCTGGCCCCAGGACCGCAGGAAGCGGTCGATGGCCTCCAGGGCGCGGGGCAGCCGGCGCTCCTCGTTGTGAGCAGGGATGATGATGGAAAGCAGCGGTTCGTCCATCGCCGGCCTCAAAGATCCCGGGGTTCCCTCCGTCTCAGCAGGAAGCAGCATACCACAGGGGCTGCCTTCTGGAAAAGCCGCCTTTCCTTACCAACCCATGGCGTTATCCCGTTGTCGAAAGGGCCTTTATAGACCAATCGATGAAGGGCGGCATCGACCAGACGAGGGTTCACAGAGAAGCGATAGAAGGATACGGTGAAAATGCGACCCCAGAAATCACGCCGGATTTCTCGGTCCGGGTGACGAACTGGATGAACAGGAAGATCCGCCGGAGGTGGACATGGCCATCACGCCATCTACGAATCCCGAGGGAGGAAAGAGGGCTTAATACGCTCCCTGTCCCATAAGGACCCGCGGGACCGTGCGGAGCATAATCTCCAGATCGAGCAGCGGCGACCAGTTCTCGATGTAATAGATGTCCAGCAGACACATCTCATCGAACGTGAGATCGCTGCGGCCGGAGATCTGCCAGAGGCCGGTCATGCCCGGCACGGCGGCCAGGCGCTGGCGTTGCCAGGGCTTGTAGGCTTCCACCTCAGCCGGCACCGGCGGGCGCGGCCCCACCAGGCTCATCTCCCCTTTCAATACGTTGATCAGCTGCGGCAGCTCGTCCAGGCTCAGCCGGCGCAGGATCCGCCCGACCCGGGTGACCCGCGGATCGTTCCGGATCTTGAAAAGAGGGCCGCTGGCCTCGTTCAGCGCCCGCAAGCGTTCCTGCTCCTGCTCCGCCCCCACCCGCATGGTTCGAAATTTATACATCGTAAACAGACGACCCTCCTTCCCCACCCGCACCTGGCGGAAAATCACCGGGCCCGGAGAGTCCAGCTTGATGGCCAGGGCGATCAGCGCCATCAGCGGGGCGGAGAGAAGAAGCAGAAGGGCCGCCAGAACCAGATCCATCGCCCGCTTGATGCGGAACTGCCAGGGGGAGAAGCGGGCCTCCCGGATGCCGATCAGAGGGATCCCATCCAGATCCCGCACGTCCAGGCGGCTTAGGGTGAGCTGGAAAGGATCCGGGACGATCCGCACCGGGATGCGCCGGGCCTCACAGTGCCGGACGACCTCCTGGATCCGGTCATAAAAGGCCATCGGGAGGGTGATAATCACTTCATCCACCCGGTCTTCCTGGAGGACCTTCGGCAGATCCTCCAGGGTGCCCCGAGCGCGGAAGGGGCCGATATCGGTGCGGGCTTTCTCCGGATCATCATCCACAAACCCCACGATCCGATACCCCAGCTCCGGCCGAGCCAAGGCCGCCCGCATCACCGCTCTCCCCAGATCCCCCGCCCCGACGATCAACGCCCGCACCACGCCGATACCCCGCCGGCGCATGATCCGCTCCGCCCGGCTTTCGAAAAGCCGCAGGATCCCCAGCAACAGGACCACCAGCAGGGCCGCTTCCAGGAACATCAATCGGGAATAGAAAAGGGACTGGGAGAAGAACACCACCGCCATCAGGACCAGGGTGCTCTTGGCCACCGCGTTCAGGATGCGATACATCTCCTCCAGCCACGGCGCCCCCATCTGGGGGGGATACACCCGGTCCAGGCGGAACATCAGCACCAGGAGAACCGTCCAGGCGATCTGGAACGGGATGTAAGCGGAAAACGGGGCGTCGAAGGTGATCTCGCGGAACCATTCCCACCGGTAACGCATCAGATAAGCCAGCACGAAAGCAACCTGGATCACGATGAGATCCAGGCCGATGCGAATCCATCGCCACCACCACGGAATCCTTCGATCGCTCATAGGACCCATCCGCCAGCGCTCTTTCCGGGTCTCTCTCCATTTGCCGCCTGAGGGGCTGCGACGGGAAAGGAAGTCCCGTTGAGGGAAAGCCCCTCTGGCTCCCTCCTGGCCCCGGAAGCGTTCATGGATCCAGGCCGGAAACGGAACGCTGCGCGATTTTATTATAAAATTCCACGATGACCCTTGCGGTCCTTTCCCAGGAAAACTGGCGGGCGCGCGTCAGCCCACGAGCCCGTAACATTTCTCGAAGCGCATGATCCCGAAGCAGCGTCTGGATCCCTTCCGCCCAGGCCTCGATGTCGTCGGGATCGACCAGGAAGCCGGCTTCCCCCACCACTTCCGGGAGGGAGGACGCCCGGGCGGCGATCACCGGGGTTCCACAGGCCATCGCCTCCAGCGGCGGCATCCCAAACCCTTCATACCGGGATGGATAAGCCAGGAGGGTGGCCGCATTATACCAGAGGGGGAGCTCCGCGTCCGGCACGAATCCGATCCAGCGGGCTCGACCTTCCCGCTCCAGGGCCTGCAAACGGGGACGAAAAGCCGGTTTCCATCCCTGCCCGCCCACCAGGATCAGAGGAACGGATGGGCGAAGTCGGGCGATGGCCTCCAGCAGAACCCCCAGGTTCTTCCGTGGCTCCAGCGTCCCCACATAAAGGATAAACGAATCCGGCAAGCCGTATCGAGCCCGAAACGCGGCCACCTCCCCCTCCGGCAACGGCCGGAAACGGGGATCGACCCCGGGATGGGCCACTTCGATCTGCTCCGGGGGAAGCTTCCAGAGGCGAATGAGATCTTCACGGGCCGCCTGCGAGATCGTCAGGATCCCCGCCGCCCGCCGGCAGGTCAGCCGGGTAAAGAGGCGCAGATAGATCCGATTCCACGCCCGAAAAGCTTCCGGGTGGCGAACGAAGCTCAGATCATATACGGTGACCACCACCGGCAGGCGAACCGCCAGCGGCGCGACGAAGGCCATCGCATGGAGCAGATCCCAACGCTCCCGGGCGAGAAGAAGCGGCATGACCAGCTGCTCCCACAGGATCCGGACCACCGGCCGATGGGTCGGCCAGGTCGTCCGGACCCAGCGGATCCCCGGCGCTTCCGGGGCGCAGGAACGTGGTCCGATGAACGCGGTGAAGGCGATATGAGGGGCTACCCGGGGAAGGCGTCGCAGGACCTCATCGATATACCGATGGATCCCGGCGCTGCGATAGGACGCCTCGCCGGCCAGCAGCTGGGCGTTCAGGGCGATTCGAATTCCGATAGAATGGGAAGACACGCGGCGCGCTCCCGGGATGACTTCAATACGATTCTATCCGATCAGGAGAGCTTCAATCCGCAACGCGGAGGAATCCGAATGGCCCTCTTGCTTCGCGAGGAGGATGTGCGGGCCTTGCTGCCGATCGCCGACGCTATCGAGGCGCTGGAATGGGCCTTCCGCGCCCAGGCCGAGGGTCAGGCGACCAACGTGCCTCGCGCTCGCGTCCGCTGGCCCCGCGGCGCCCTCCACGTGATGGCCGCTGGGGGGCCCGGGGTCGGCTACGTCGGCCTGAAGGCCTACACCACCGTCGGGGGGCAGGCCCGCTTCGTCGTGTTGTTGTTCGACGTCGAAAGCGGAGCGCTGGTCGCCCTGATCGAAGCCGATATGCTGGGCCGCCTGCGAACCGGGGCAGCCACCGGCCTGGCTACCCGCTACCTCGCCCGCCCGGATGCTCGAAGGGTGGGCATATATGGAGCGGGGCGTCAGGCGGCCACGCAGCTCATGGCCGTTTGTGCCATCCGGGATATCGCGGAAGCCCGGGTCTACAGCCCGACCCGGGAGCGTCGAGAGGCGTTCGCCCGCCGCATGGCGGAGACCCTCGGGATCCCCGTGCATGCAGTGGATCGGCCGGAGGCCGTCGCGGAGGAGGCGGACATCCTGATCACCATCACCTCTGCCCGCGAGCCGGTCCTGCGGGGGGCCTGGCTGCGGCCAGGGGTGCACATCAACGCCGCCGGCTCTAACGCGTGGATCCGCCGGGAACTGGATGAGGAAGCCATCGTTCGAGCGGATTTGATCGTCATCGATTCGCGGGACCAGGGGAAAGGGGAAGCGGGCGATCTCCTGGAGCCTCTGGAGCGGGGACGGTTACAATGGGAGCGGATCCACGAATTGAAAGATGTGGTCGCCGGGCGGGTGCAGCGCACCCATCCCGATCAAATCACGCTCTTTAAATCCCTGGGCATCGCTCTGGAGGACGTGGCTGTGGCGGCCCTGGTCTACGAACGAGCACGGGCCCGGGGGGTCGGTGAACCGGTGCGCCTGGCGGAGGTCCCGCTGATGGACTGAACGCGAGGGGATGGAACCCATCCCTTTGAAAGCCCAGGGCTCAGCAGGCGTCCACTATGCCGGAGCTTCCCGAAGTCGAGACGCTGGTTCGAGAGCTGCGCCCCCATGTGACGGGCCGCCGGATCGGCCATGTGATCCTGCACTGGCCTGGATGTGTGGCCACTCCCGCCCCTTGCCAGTTCGTCCAGCGGATGACAGGGCGAGAGATTCAGGAGGTCCGGCGGCGGGGCAAGTTCCTCTGGTTCGTCCTGGACGCGGGAGCATGGCTGGTCCACCTGAAAATGACCGGCCGCCTGTTCCTGCTTCCCGCTTCCGCGCCGGATCCTTATGCCCGGGCCGATTTCATCCTGGACGACGGGCGCATCCTCCGGTTCCAGGATCTCCGCAAGTTCGGTCGTTTATACTGGATCGCGGATCCGGAGCCCATCTTCCGTCCGTTGGGGCCGGAGCCCCTGGATCCGCAGTTCCGGCCCGAGGATCTCGCCCGACAGCTTGCCGGCCGCCGGGGGCGCCTGAAGGCGCTGCTGCTCGATCAATCGGTGCTGGCCGGGATCGGGAACATCTACGCAGACGAGGCGCTCTGGCGAGCACGGCTGCATCCGATGCGATCCGCCAACTCCCTGACCGGGGCGGAACTCCGACGCCTCTGGAAAGGCATTCGAGAGGCCCTCCTGGCCGGCCTGCGCCATCACGGGACCACCATCCAGTGGTATCGCCGGCCGGAGGGGGACAGCGGAGAGCATCAACGGTATCTGCGGGTCTACGGGCGAGCGGGGCAACCATGTTTCCGCTGCGGAACCCCAATCATCCGTCAGGTCCTCCAGGGCCGCAGCGCCTATTTCTGCCCGGGTTGCCAGCGATAGCGGAGGGACCCCTCGCAAACCTGAAAATATGGATACCGGAAGGCTCAGATTCCAGGAGAGGGGCGCACATCTTGGGATGGGGAGAAGTCGATGCGCCATGCGGGCGATCGGTGTGGATCTGGCCTGGTCTCCACGGAACCCGACGGCCGCGGTGGTGCTTCGCTGGGATGAGGATCACTGGGCCATGGAGGCCTGGGCGGATGACCTGCGTTCCGACGCGGAGATCCTGGATTTCCTGGCTCCTTATCGGGAAGACCCATGCATCATCGGGATCGATGCGCCGCTGATCGTCCCAAACGAGGAGGGTTCGCGGCCCTGTGATCGGTGGGTCGCCTCCCGGTTCGGACGCCATCATGCCGGGGGCTACCCGGTGAACCGGCGCTGGCTCCGTTCCTTCGGCGGCCTGCGGGGGGAAGCCCTGGCCCAGATCCTGACGATCTGGGGGTTCACGCTACAGCCGCCCCTTCACCCAGGGGCCCCCATCCGCGCCGTCATCGAAGTCTTCCCTCATCCCGCGGCGATTGCCCTGTTCGGCCTCCGGCGGATCATTCGCTATAAGCGCCTGCGCCGGGGCCCGTGGATTCGCGGGCTGCGTCGGTGGCACCGCCAGCTCCTTGCGCTGGAGCGCTTCAACCCTCCGCTTCACTGGCCAGAGACCTGGCGCGCCCCCCCGCCGGAAGCCCGAACCCGGCGAAGCCTGAAATCCTGGGAAGACCGGCTGGATGCTGCCTTTTGCGCTTATATCGCGGGCTACGTGTGGTTCCACGGCCCGGCCGGCTATGAGCAGATCGGCGATCTGGAACATGGATACGTGGTCATCCCACGCCGTCCGGTTTGATGAGGCGGGCCGCTTCAGCCCTTACGCGCCTGCCGCAAAACAGCGCTCGCTTATCCCCTCGTTTCGGGCAGGCGGGTGCCTTCGGCACGCCTGCCCCCCGAACATTTCCTCCCTCCCCGCGTCGCGCAACGTGCGGAGAGGAGAGATCTTCGGGAGTTTTTCATACACTTTCTCAGGAGGGGCGAACCGCCATGAGCGGGGAATGGCCGTGCTGCGCGGAGCCGCTGCCGGAGGAGGTCCGGCGCGGCCTGGAGCAGTTCAACGCCGGGGAGTATTTCGAACAGCACGAAACGCTGGAGCACGCATGGCGCGCGGAGACCCGGCCGGTCCGCGAGCTCTATCAGGGGATCCTGCAGATCGGCGTGGCCTGCTATCAGATCCAGCGGGGCAACTATGCCGGCGCATTGAAAATGCTGCGACGCGGCCTGGCCCACCTGGCCCCGGTGCCGGATCACTGTCAGGGGATCGACGTGGCGCGCCTGCGGGAGGATGCCCTGCGGTTGTTGAGGCAGCTCGAGGAGCTGGGCCCGGAAGGATGCCGGCGGATCGATGAGCGCCAGCTCCCCCGTGTGATATTTGCACCGAAATACGGCCTGCAGGAGGGGCCTGAGTTTAGCCCCGACGCTTAGGCTCGGCCTGACATCGCCGCTGAAGCGGCTTCGAGGTCAACCGTAGATGCCGATCGCTGCAACAAGGGGAGGCTCCATGAAAGCCGTGTTGATGCGCCGACGAGGAGGACCGGAGGTGTTGCAGGTGGAGGAAGTGCCCACCCCCAGCCCGGGGCCCGGCGAGGTGCTGGTTCGGGTGCATGCCTGCGGCCTGAACCATCTCGATCTCTATACCCGGGCCGGCGCGCAGGGCCGCAAGGCGAAACTCCCCCATATCCTGGGCCTGGAGCCCGCCGGGGAGATCGCAGCCCTCGGGGAGGGCGTAACCGGATGGCGAGTGGGAGATCGGGTGCTGGTGGGCGCTTTCATCGTATGCGGGGAGTGTGAGTTCTGTCGCGCCGGGATGGATAATCTGTGCCAGCGGCGGAAGATCCTGGGCGTCGACCGCTGGGGTGGCTATGCCGAGTATGTGGTGGCTCCAGCCGCCAATCTGATGCCCCTGGGGCCGAACACCTCATATGAGGCGGCCGCGGCCATCCAGGCCGCTTTCGGGACCGCATGGCATATGCTGGTGAGCCGGGCGCGCATCCGACCGGGGGAAACGGTGCTGGTGCTGGCCGCCGGCAGCGGCATCGGCACGGCGGCCATCCAGATCGCCAAGCACTTCGGATGCCGCGTCATCGCCACGGCGAGCAACAACGACAAACTGGAAAAGGCCCGCGCCCTGGGCGCCGATGTGCTGATCAATTACCGGGAACATCCGCGCTTCAGCCTGCGGGTGATGGAAGCCACCGGGGGGCGAGGAGCGGATATCGTTTTCGAGCACGTGGGCTCCGACACGTGGAAGGAAAGCGTGGCCTCGCTGGCCTTCCGGGGCCGGCTGGTGTTCTGCGGCTCGACCACCGGGCGCTGGGGAGAGACCGATCTCTGGGGAGTCTTTTACAAGGAGGCGGAGATCCTGGGATCCTTCGGGGCCACCCGTGCGGATTTCCAGGCGGTGATGGAGCGGGTGGAACAGGGGATCTTCCGCCCGGTCATCGATCGGATCTTCCCTCTGGAGGAGGCCGCGGATGCTCATCGCTACCTGGAGGATCGGCGGGTCTTCGGCAAGGTGGTGCTCCGGATCCCCTGAGGGTTTGGTCTCCTATCCCCTCGGGTTGCGCTTCCAAGGACATCCCGGGATAAAGGGGATGCCCCCTCAGGGCTCCCCATACACATCGGGCCGCGCCGCCCGGACCCATTCGGCGGGGATGCCGCACAGGAACCGCAGGGGCTCCTGCCCGGTGTTGCGGTACTGATGCGTTACGTGGGGTGGCACGAACACCACATCCCCAGCCCGGATCGGATACACCTGATCGCCGATCTGCACCTCCCCCTCCCCGCTGAGGACGAAGTTCTCGTGCTCGAACCAGTGGGCGTGGAGCGGGGTGTGGCCGCCCGGCTCCAGTTCGATGACCCGCAGGCGGTAGGTCGGGGCGCCATGTCGGGTGTCGATGATCCATCGAATGGAGGCGCCCCGGGCGCCCGCATCGGTCACCGGCTGCCGCTCGCACGCAGTGAAGGGAGAAGGACGTCGGGGGTCGAACTCGCCCATCGGCTTCCTCCTGGGGAAAGGGATTCGCCTTCATTCTACTCGATGCGGAGGCCCAGGCGGTCGGCCAGGTGGGCGCGGATCGCCGCCTGCACCGCCTCCATGGGCTGGGAGGCGTCGATCACCACCCATCGGGCGGGCTCGGCGGCGGCCAGGGCGAGATAGCCCTCCCGCACCCGTTGATGGAAGGCCAGGTCCATGGCGTCCAGGCGGGTCCAGGCCTCGCCGGAGGCCCGGCGGCGGGCCAGGCCCTGTTCCACCTCTACGTCCAGCAGGAAGGTGAGGTCCGGCTGCAGGCCGCCGGTGGCGAACCGGTTCAGACGCCGCAGCTCCTCCAGATCCAGGCCCCGACCGTAACCCTGATACGCCAGGGTGGAATCCGCATAGCGGTCGCAGATCACCACCCCGCCCTCGGCCAGAAAGGGCTGGATGACCCGCTCGACCAGCTGCGCCCGGGCGGCGCAGAACAGCAACGCCTCCACCCGGGCGGTCATGTCCGTGTGCTCGTGGGCGTGAAGCAGCGCACGGATGGCCTCCCCGACTGGCGTGCCGCCCGGCTCCCGGGTGAAGAGCACCCGATATCCCTTCCCCTGGAGGAAGCCGCTCAGCCAGCGCGCCATCGTCGTCTTGCCGCTTCCCTCAGGACCCTCAAAGGTAATCAAGAAGCCGCGCATGGCCCCATGTTCCCGCGTCAGAAGCCCTGAATCCAGTGCGCGTAAAGATAGGCCAGCATGCCGCTCCAGAGCAGGCTGTCCAGTCGATCCAGCACCCCCCCATGCCCGGGGAAGAGATTCCCCGAATCCTTCACCCCGGCCCGTCGCTTCAGAACCGAGACCGAGAGGTCCCCCAGAGTCCCCAGGCTGCCGATCAAAAGCCCCAGCAGGGCTCCGGGCCCTGCGCCCAGCTCTATGAAAAAGCCCAGAACCGCGCCCACTCCCATGCCGGCCAGGCATCCTCCGAAGAACCCCTCCCAGGTTTTGCCGGGGCTCCACTGAGGGGCCAGCCGATGCCGGCCCCATCGCCGGCCCACCAGATAGGCCCCTGTGTCGGCCGCCCAGGTGGTGAACAGCACGAAAGCCACCCACCAGCGCCCGTGAGGATCCGGCAGATTCCGGAGCCAGACAAAGGAGCGCCCCAACCACCCCAGGTAAAGACCTCCGGCCGCAGTGAACGCCCAGTCCGCAACCGGATGCTCCGTGCGCCGGATCCACCAGAACCACACCAGGGCCATCGGGGGGGCCAGCGTGAGGGTCAGCTCCGCCACGCGGGAGCCCGGGAGGAAAGCCATCCCGTCTCCCAGGAAACCCAGGATCATCAGCCCGATCCAGCCCGGAGAGGGAGAGAACCCGATGCGACGGATCAGGTGGGTGTATTCCCAGGCGGCAGCCAGCAGGATCAGACTGACCGTTACCGCCCACGGCCATCCGCCCAGATGAACCAGGGCGGTCAGGAGAGGGATCGCGATGAGGGCAACGAGGAGACGCTGGCGCAGCACGGCTAACGCGATGGATGAGAAGGGGCCAGTTGCTCGCTGATCTGCCCGAAACGACGCTCCCGCCGGCTGTAGGCCTCGATCGCCTTCAGCAGCTCTTCCCGATCGAAATCCGGCCAGTAAACCGGGGTCACGTAGAACTCCGAATAAGCTGCCTGCCACAGCAGGAAGTTGCTCAGGCGCATCTCCCCGCTGGTGCGGATGATCAGATCTGGATCCGGCAACCCGGCCGTATACAGGTAACGGGAGATCAGGGATTCATCCACCGCTTCCGGAGGGACGCCATCGGCGATGATCCGGCGGACGGCCTCGACGATCTCCTGACGTCCCCCGTAATTGAAGGCGACACACAGGATCAGCCGGGAGTTCCCCTTCGTCCGCTCGATGGCCATGCGGATCTTCTGCTGAAGCCGCTCCGGCACCCCCTCCAGGCTGCCCAGATGGCGGATCTGCACGCCGTTCCGGTGCAGGTTATCCAGCTCGCGATCGATCATCTGCTCCAGCAGGCCGAACAGGCCATACACCTCATCGGGGGGGCGACGCCAGTTCTCCGTGGAGAACGCATAGATCGTGAGGATCTGGACGCCCAGGTCGGCGCACGCCTCGATCACCCGGCGCAGGTTCTCCGTCCCCGCCCGATGTCCCGCCAACCGAGGGAGCCCCCGGGCTTTCGCCCACCGGCCGTTGCCGTCCATGATGATGGCGATATGGGTCGGGATTTTCAACATCGTCTCCATCTGCTGACCGTTCTTCTCCCTCACAAACCCCCTCCTTGGATGCCGACGGCAGGAACCCGGGATGCAGGATAGATGAGAATGAGAAGGCGAGGGGGCTCAGAACGACATGATCTCCTTCTCCTTGGCCTGAGCCACCCTCTCCGCCTCTTCGATATATCGGTCCGTGAGCTTCTGGACCTCTTCCCGGGCTTCCTCCAGCTCGTCGTCAGACATCTCCTTGTTCTTATGCCGGGTTCGAAGCTCCTCCAGCGCATCCCTTCGGATGTTCCGAATCGCGATGCGGGTTTCTTCCAGGCGCTTATGCACCAGCTTCACCAGCTCCTGCCGGCGCTGCTCCGTAAGCCGGGGCAGGACCAAGCGGATGATCCGCCCATCGTTGCTGGGGGTCAACCCCAGATCGGATTTGAGGATCGCCCGCTCGATCTCCGGCAGCGCCTTTGGATCGTAAGGCTGGATCGTCAACAGATTGGGCTCGGGGGCCCGGATGATCGCCAGTTGTTCCAGAGGAACCTGGGTTCCGTAGTATTCCACCGGGATCCGCTCCACCAGGGCCGGAGAGGCCCGCCCGGTGCGGATGCCTTTCAATTCGTCTTCAAACACCCGGATGGCCTTGCGCATGCGCTCTTCCGCATCCCGGAAAACCTGTTTCGGGATCATCGCGGGTCTTCACCTCCATCCAGGATGAACGCAAAGGCACTGAGGTGGAACGCCCGCATGAACAACGGATTTCCCTCCGCCTGAGCGAGGGCCATCGAGCCAGAAGAATAGAACCGAGCCCGTTCCGAACGCCCCCGGGAAGAAACCCACGGCGTCCCCCGATAGGCCGCCGGGGGCACTGCGGGGCAAGGCCTGGCCTCATGGTCATCAACCATCGATGAGCGTTCCCACAGGCTCCCCCCGCACCGCCCGCTCCAGGCTATCCGGCTGCCACAGATCGAGGACGATGATCGGCAGGTTGTGATCCATACAGAGGGACAGGGCGGTGCTGTCCAGGACCTTCAGGCGCAGGTTCAGGGCCTCTATATATGTTAGTTTATCAAACTTGCGGGCATTCGGGTTCACCATCGGATCGTCGTCATACACGCCATCCACCTTGGTGGCCTTAATGAGAACGTCCGCGTGGATCTCCATCGCGCGCAGAGCGGCGGCGGTGTCCGTCGTGAAGTAGGGATTTCCGGTTCCGGCCCCCAGGATCACCACGCGGCCCTTTTCGAGGTGGCGGATCGCCCGCAGTCGGATATAGGGCTCCGCGATCGCCCGCATTTCGATGGCGGTCTGGACGCGGGTAGGCACCCCCAGGCGCTCCAGCGCATCGCGCAGGGCCAGGGCGTTCATCACCGTGGCCAGCATCCCCATCTGATCCGCGGTCGCCCGGTCCATGCGGTGGGCGATGCCATCGCGGCCTCGCCACAGGTTGCCAGCCCCGATGACGATCGCGATCTCCACCCCCATTTCCTTCACCGCCTTAATGCGAGCGGCCAGCTCCGCGGCCCGCTCCGGGCTGATCCCGAAGCCCCCGGGGCCCGCCAGCGCTTCCCCCCCCAGCTTCAGGAGAATCCGGCGATATTTGGGGCCTGACATCGAGACCACTTTCCCCTCCCCGATCGGGTTAAAATCAAAGGCCGGGCCTCGGGCCCGGCCTTTGATTTTACTCAACGGTCTCCCCCAGCTCATAACGGGTGAACCGGCGAACCACGATGTTTTCCCCCACCCGGGCGATGGTCTCCATGATCACCTGGCCCACCGTGCGATCCTCGTCTTTGATAAAGGGCTGCTCCAGAAGACAAACCTCCTGGATGAACCGGTTCAGCCGGCTCTCCGCGATCTTTTCCGCAATATGAGGGGGCTTGCCCTCGTTCAGGGCTTCCTTCAGATAGATCTGGCGTTCGTGCTCCAGGACCTCCGCGGGGATCTCCTCCCGCCGGATATAGCGGGGGCTGGTGGCTGCGATCTGGAGCAACAGGTCATGGGCCAGCTGCTGGAACTCAGGAGTGCGGGCGACGAAGTCCGTCTCGCAGTTCAGCTCCAGCAGCACCCCCACCCGATTGCCCGGGTGCACATAGGCGACCACCAGGCCTTCCCGGGCGGTCCGCTCCAGCTTCCGGGCCGCCCGCGCCAGGCCCTTCTCCCGCAGGTAATCGATGGCCTTCTCAAAATCCCCGCCCGTCTCCTCCAGGGCCTTGCGGCAATCCAGGATGCCAGCCCCGGTCATCTCCCGAAGACGCTTGACCATGTCCACTGAGATGTTCAAGGGACCTCCCTCCGGATCCAGGGGTTTGGAAGAATCCTCAGGCTTCCAGCTCTTCGAACGTCTCTTCTTCCTCGAGCCCCACGGCCTCCTCGCCCTCCTCTTCGGCCTCGAACACACGGCGCAGCTCCAGCGCCGGCTCCTCTTCCTCGACCTCCTCCTCGATCGCCTCCGCCACGCCCATCTTCTCGCGCAGCTGAAGGCCCTCCACCACCGCATCCGCGATCAGACGGGTGACCAGCTTGATCGAGCGGATGGCGTCATCGTTCGCTGGAATGATGTAGTCGATGGGATCCGGATCGCAGTTGGTATCCACCATGGCGATCACCGGGATATTGAGGGCGTTCGCCTCCCGGATCGCCGTCGCCTCCCGCATGGTATCCACCACGAACAGCATGTCCGGGAGGCGCTTCATCAGGCGGAGGCCTTCGAACTTGAGGCGCATCTTTTCGTATTTCCGACGGAGGCGGATCGCCTCCTTCTTGGGCATCGTCTCCAGCCCGCCGTTGCGGATCATCTCATCCAGCTGGATGTAATAACGGATGCGATCCCGGATCGTGCGCCAGTTGGTGAGCGTGCCGCCCAGCCAGCGGTAATTCACATAAGGCATCTGACACCGCTGGGCCTCCGCCGCGATGGTCTCCTGGGCCTGGCGCTTGGTGCCCACGAACAGGATCACTCCTCCCCGGGCGACCTGATCGCGGACCAGGGCATAGGTGCTCTCGAGGGCGCGGATGGTTTGCTGGAGGTCGATGATGTGGACGCCGTTTCGCTCCGTGAAGATGTAGGGTTTCATCTTGGGGTGCCAGCGGTTCGTCTTGTGGCCGAAGTGCACCCCCGCTTCCAGCAGCTCTTTCATCGTCACCAGCGGCATAGACCCTCCTCCGCATGCGTTTTGATCCGCCACCCCTTCTCCCCGGCGGGAGCCGGCGCACCGCCGGCACGCCCCAACCGGTCCAGGGTGTGTGGGATCCGACACCAGGGGGGAAGTATACTACACTTCCAGGGATCCCGCCAGCCCTTTTCAGTTTTCAGAAAGAACGCGGCGTTTTCCGCTCTCGAGCCCGCCCAATGAAGCCCGCGCTCAGCGGGATGCAGCGCCCGGCGCTCCCACTCCTTTACCGGATGGGCAGGACAGCGGCTTCTCTCCCCTCCCGCACCGCTGGCTTGACCGACCGATTTGCCCTTTTTACAATTTTCCCTGGAGTCCTTCTTCGCAGGAGTTCGGATGGTCCAATGGCGCTCCCTGGTGGCGATGATCGGGGTGATGAGCCTGGTGGGGCAGCCCCTGGCGTTCCCCCCGAGATCCTCCGCCTCCGCCCCTGGACGGATCGCATCCTGGCCTCGGGCCTCGCCATCCTTCCAGAGCCCATTGCCGCCGCCCACCCCGCCTGCGCCTGCCCCCTCCCTGCCGCCTCCCCTTCCCCTGCCGCCGCCCGAGGAGATCCCCGTCACCCCCGGCACGGCCGCCCGCTTCCTCGACGGGCGGGTCACGGTGGAGGTGCCCCCCCGTCGCCCCCATCGCCCGCCTCCGCCTGGCCGCCCGGGCGATCCGCCGCCTGGGCGCCGGCCAGGCCGGCCTGGCCCTCGTCTTCGACCTCACCGCCGCCGACCCCCGCGGCGCC
>NZ_DAOUCJ010000029.1 GCF_034432235.1 Thermoflexus sp.
TTTAGAAACGAGCCTCTTTCTTCTCCGCCAGGCTCTCTGGGTCACGAGAGGAGAGAAAAGCCCTCATGGAGAAATCCGGGGAGGATCACACCGCGAACATCCAGCGACACCAGCGCCGCTCCAGCGCATCCACGATGAGATAAAGGGCGAGGCCCAGAACGCTCATCAGGACGATCCCCGCATACATCGCCGGATAGTTAAAGAAAGTGCTGGCCTGAATGTAGATATAATAGCCCAGGCCGTAGCGCGTGGCGAGCAGCTCGCTCAGATACAGCACTGCAACCGCCGTGCCGATGCTCTGCCGCACGGCGGTCAGGATGGCGGGCAGGGAGGCAGGGATATAAACGAACCGGAAGAGGGCCCGCCGCCCCGCCCCCAGGCTCCGCACCGACAGCACCAGTTCCGGCCGCAGGCTCGCCGCCGCATCCCGCACCAGCACCAGGATCTGAAAGAACAAAATCAGGAAGATGAGCAGGATCTTGGCCAGATCCCCCACGCCGAAAAACAGGATCAGCACAGGCACCAGCACCACCTTGGGGATCGGGTAGAGAATATAAAGAAAGGGGGAAATCAGCCGGTGGAGCCGTGGGCTGAGGCCCAGGGCCAGCCCCAGGGGAGCTGCTGTGGCGATGGAGAGGGCGATGCTGACCATCACCCGTCCAGCGCTGGCCAGAAGATGCATGGCCAGATCTCCCCGTAGCTCCTGCACCAGGGCGGCTCCGACCACGACCGGTGTGGGAAGTATCGGGCGTCGGACGAGCTCCGCAAGCAGATGCCAGAGGAGAAGCAAAATCCCGATAGCGAATAGCACCTCGCTGCTGCGCCGCGACATGGCCCTTGTTCCCTCACAGGACTTCATGGAGGAGGTCTTGCGAAATGCCCCGCCGTCCATCCGGGTATCGGTGGCAACAGACGGTGTTCATTATTTTAGCCGTCCTGGCTGTGCTCAGCTTGATCCTGACCAGCCTTCTCACGACAGTGCCGCCGCCTCCGCCCACGCCAACGCCCATGAGGCTCTTCCTGCCTGGACCATGAATCCAGGACGGGCGGTGCAGGTCCCAGGAACATCCCAAAAACCCGGGTGGGGCTGTCCCCCGCCATCGCCATCCTGAAACCATAGAGCCATGGAGGCTGAGGATGGGAATCCCGCTCCAATCGCCTCGAGCCGCGGGGTCTGGAAGGTCGCTGGCCTGGCTGGCCTGGGGGGGGATGCTGGTCGGATACTGGGCGCCCTGGCTCGATGGCCACAGCGCAGGGTTGACCTTCTCGGGCTTCGATCTGGTTCCCTTCCTGGTCTTTTTTCAGCGCGCGGGTTATGGACCGCTTTTGCGGGAGCGCCTGTGGATCCCCTTGTGGGGCCTTGCCCTGGCGCTGGCCCTCCTGGCGCTGGCGGAGCCGGGGAAATCCCTTCGCCACGGGAGATCTCTATTGTGGATCCTTGCCGGATTATGGCCGCTCGCGACCTGGCCCCCTTATCCAGACCTTCTGAACCCCCTTTCGATCGAGGGACGAGGTGGATTCCTGGGCGGGATGCTGACCATGCTGCTGGTCGGATCCTTGCCCCTCTGGCCTCCATCATGGCGACGGCGGCTGGCGCTGGCCTTGCCCTGGGCGATGCTGGGGGGAGTGGGGCCTGAGCTGGTTCAGGTGTGGAGCCTGTGGGCCCGCCATCTGGGGCTGGCTCCAGCGATCGGATGGGGACTTCCCCTTTACGGATTGGGGCTGGCGCTCTGGGAAGCAGCCTGGTGGAGGACCTCCTCGTAGATCTCCAGCACGCGTTGCGCCATTTTCTCGAGGGTGAATTCCCGACGCACGCGCTCCTGACCCTGACGCCCTCGCGCCCGGGCTGCTTCCGGGTGAGCCAGGATTTCCCGAATCGCCTCCGCCAGCGCTTCGGGATCCCGAGGGGGGACGATCCATCCCGCTCCTCCAACAACCCATGTCGTCCCGGTTCCGATCTCGGTGGTGACGACCGGAAGGCCCGCCGCCATCGCTTCCAGCAACACGGTCCCGAAGGCCTCCGCCCGGGCGCTGGCAGGCAGGACGAACAGATCCGCCGCGTGGTAAACCAGCGGCAGCTCTGGATCCGGCACTTCACCGAGGAAATGGACGCGATCGCTCACCCGGAGATCCCGGGCCAACGTCCGCCAGGCGCGCTCCATCGGGCCAGTTCCCACAATGGTGACGTGGAGATCCGGCAGGCGGGTGAGCGTCTGGAGGAGGGTATCCAGCCCCTTGTAGTATCGAAGGCGTCCTACGAAGAGCGCATGGGGGCGGTGCGGAGCAGAGCACCAGGAGGACCGGAGCGCCCGGGGAGCTTCGGGGGGCGCCGTCAGGAAGCGGGCCACATCGATCCCCAGGGGGACCACGCGGCATTTATCCCGGAAGGCCTGCAGGTGAGGCGAGGTTTCCAGGTAAACCGGGCTGGTCACCAGGATCCGTGCGACCCGTCCCAGGACCCGATAGAGCCATGGACGATAGAGCCGGCCGCTCAGGCGCTGGCGCACGATGTCGCTATGGTAAGTCAGGACGGCGGGCCTGTTCCCTCCGCTCATGAGGTAGGCGATCTCCGCGGGAGGATAGGGATGATGGAGGTGGATCAGATCCGCTTGCGGAAGAAAGCGGCGGGCATAGAGGAAGAACGCCAGGCTCAAGGGCGTGGAAGCCACGGTAAACCAGCGGGAGGCCTTCAGAACCCGGACGGATCCATCCCGGAGCTCCATCGTTTTCCGGGACGGCGAGGTCACCAGGACGATCACCTCCAGCCCCATGCGGGCCTGGGCCTCGGCCAGGGCGCGAATGTGGTTCTCGATCCCCCCGAGGATCGGGAAGTAGTCTTTGTATAGATGGATCACCCGCATGGAGGCTTTGTTTCCTCGTGTGGAACTCGTGAGGCGATGAGCCTTTCCATAGTTAGATCCCCGGGCCTGCTCCAGGGAGCAGGTGCTCATGTTCGGTTCCGAGGGATTCCTCCGGCACCACGCCGAGCTGCAGAAGCGCGGCGCGCACCTGGGCCCAGCCGGATGGATGGATGATGGCAGCGATAGGCGAGAGGACATCCCGCACATATCGGCGGGCCTCCGTGGACAGCAGTTGGCGTAACAGCTCGGGATCGCTCACACGCAGCACCAGCGCCTGCTCCACCGTAGCCTCCGTTCCCCGGCTGGCCCAGCGGGTCAGGGCGCGGCTCAGGGCTTCCGGCATGGTCAGATCATAGCGCCGGAAGAAATCCAGGATCCGCTCCGGGCCGATGTTCTGCCCCCGCGCCCGGGTCAGGGAACGGGCAGTGATGCGGTAGCGATAGACCTCTCCCGAAGCGATCCAGTCGGCGATCCGGGCGATCTGAAAACGTTCATATCGGCGGGCGGCTCCGATCTCGATGGTGCCATCCTCCAGCAGGACGAAACGCGTATCTCCGTCCGGAGGCGGATCTCCCTTGGCCAGGTAAGCAGCCCCGAAGGGCGAAAGGCGTATCCGATCCGGATCCCCCAGATCCACCACTCCCAGCCAGTGGAGAGGGCCGGTCAGCAGATAGCGCAGAAGCGCCCCTTCCACCCGATCCCAGTTTTCAAATCCATGCAGGTAATCTCCTGTTTCCGCATCCCGGATATACCAGGTGGAGAACTCCGCCTCTGTCCGCTGGAAGGTCGGGTTCTTCGCTTTGATCTCGCGGATGAGATCGGGGATCGCATACCAGCATCCCGGATCTAATCGGGCCAGGAGCTGCAGCAGGGTCTGGCGAGGCAGCCGGGGATCGTTCTGCCAGGAGCCCGTGGGCTCGGGCCGTAAGGTAGGCACGTGAAAGAGATCGTTCCATTGCACATTGTCCCGCCAGGCCTCAAGGAGGGCGCGCAATTGCTCCATCAGCGGAGCCTGGAGCCAGCGCGTGGTGACTTCCGGATCCAGGCGCAGGGAATCCCGCCGGACCTGGATCATCTGGAGCGTTCCGGCCAGGTGCCAGAGCAGCGACCAGCGCTCCCGGTGGGGCCAGCGCAGCTGCCGGCGCAGGATCGGAAATCGCGCCCATAGCTCTTCCGGGGTCATGGCCGCCGGAGGCGCTTCGTTATGTATAAAGCTTAACAGCGTGCAGAAATCGTCCGCCGGCGTCGTCCCCGCCCGCCGGATCCGGATCGGGGCAGGGGCGGTGGGGAGCATCTCCGGCATCTGGGGGCGGGGCGCCTCCACCATGGGGGGCAAGCCCAGCAACAGCTCATCCGGAATGAAAACCACCTCCTCAAATCCAGCTGGCTGCTCCACGAATCCCAGGAAGATCCATCCCCGAAACCAGAGGGCCTCCGCTGGACCTGCCGGTCGTTCCCAGAGGCGTTCGCCCTCCAGACGGGCGGCGCCTACCCGGCGGATCTCCCCAAAGCGCCGCTGGAATGTGGCAGCAGGCATCACCCCTCCGGCTATCACCAGGGTCCGGAGGGCCTCCTGCTCCTCCGATCCCAGACGAGCCCAGTGCGTCCCCTGGCGTTCTGGATCCATCATCACGGGCAGTAACCGGGCGATCAGCGCCTCGCGGGAGAGATGCTGAGGATCCACGTCCCAGAAGCGCGCGATCACCCGTAGATGCGCAAGATCCAGTTCGCTCAAGCTTTGCCGAAGCGAGCGGACGGGCATACAGGGACCTCCCCCAGGTTACTGTTAATATAACGCAACTCGCGTGCCGGATCGGAACGGGCTTCCAATGGGGTGGAGATAGAAGGACACCCCCGGGAAAGCCGGCAGCGTAGCTCCGATCCCCCTGCTTCCGAATTGAAACACCGGGCGGGTGCTCGGGAAGATGGTCGGGGAGACCGTTGCATTAAAATAAAATTAAGAAGCCCATGGGGGATTTCCCCTTTTTCTTCCCCTGGGGGTCCTCTGAGTCATGGCTGGGGTTAAAGCGTTACATGCCCGGATCATAATTTATTTCAAGGGGGGATCATGGAAACTCTGGAGCATCAGTTGGTGCTGTTCCTTCAGAATCTGTTCCAGTGGATGGGATGGGGAGGGGTGATCCTGATCATGGCGCTTGAGAGCGCCAACATTCCGATCCCCAGCGAGGTCACCATGCCCCTGGCCGGCTGGATGCTGGTTCAGGCCCGGGGAGGGACGCTTCTTCAGGCGGCTCTGGAGGGGGGATTCTACGGAGGGCTGGGTTGCACGCTGGGCTCCTTGCTGTCCTACGGACTGGGCTATTACGGCGGCAGACCCTTCCTCTTCCGATATGGACGTTACCTCCTGATCAGCCCCCGTGACCTAAAAGCCGCGGATCAATGGTTCGCCCGCTGGGGGCTGTGGGCCACCTTTCTCTCCCGCCTGCTGCCGATTGTGCGCACATTCATTTCGTTTCCGGCGGGGGTTACGCGCATCCCGTTTTTCCCTTTCCTATCGTTGAGCTTGATCGGCTCCTTCATCTGGTGCGCCGGTCTGGCAGCGGGCGGTTATCTGTTCGGCCAGCACTGGGAGGAGCTGCGTCGGATCATGCGACCTTTCGATATCCCGATCGCCCTCGCCCTGCTAAGTGGGTTCGCTTATTATCTCTACCGACATATCCGTCACGCCCGGGAAGGATATGAAGCGTTTCTTCCATCCATTGGGGAAGCAGATCCTCCAGAAAAAAGCTCATAGCAAGCAGAGGCCTTCCATGCATCGCTGCCCCCCATCTTGATGGAAAGGGTCCTGCCTGGCCCCAAATCTTCAAAGGGGGCGGAATGCGCTGCCTGGAAAGCACATGGTTTCATCGTCAAAATTTGATCATATCAATCACGATGATTATAATCAAGGATAAGCATCCGGCGATCTCGGACTTCCTCTGTCTCTTCCCCATGAGATCCTCCGGATTCGCTTGGGATGGATCCCGGCTCAAGGAGGGGAAATGTCGCTCAGCCAGTCAGAGGGGGAACCCCAAGGATCTGAGGCGTTTCATGGATTCCAGGGCCATATGAACCAGCGTGGGAGTTGGCCATCTGATATGCTCCTCCGGGAGTTGAGCGCCTGGCTGGGCCTGGCCCGTGCCGCCGCCCACAGCGCTCGGGTCCAGGCCGTTCTGCTTGTTCTTCAACAGGATCTTCAGCAAATGATCGAACAGCCTGTTGCCTCCCCCGCCTGGGATCTTTCATCTTTTGTTGCAGAGCGGTTGCGCTGGCTGGAGCAAACGCAGGAAACCATGGAGCAGGAGCGTCATGCTCGAGGGTTTCCTGAATTCCCGGGCGATACCGTGAGCGGGGCGATCCTGGATCTTCTCTCGATCGTGGCTCGACGGATGGGGCAGGACCTCCAGCAAGAGAGGGCGCAGGCCCATGCAGCGGTTCATGAGTATCTGGAGCGCTTACCTGCGCTGCTGTTCACCCTCGCCCGCTGCGAGGAGGATCAGGCGGATCCCGGTCGCTGATGGCCAGCTGTCACCAGGGCATCCGAGGAGGTTCTCTCCTGGGACGACCCCAGCGGCGGGCAATGCGGAGGGATAAGGCCCTGGGGAATCCCCGTTCTCCCGTGGAGGCTCTTTGGCCCGGAGCAGGAATATTCCCCGGGGCGGCGCGGATGGCCAGAGATGACCGGCACCGCCCCAGGGGGCCTCAGGAAGATTCCGCGCCCTTTATTCCGCTCGCGCTGTCACGGTGGCCGATGGAGAAGGGATCGTTACCCTACGGCGGAGGACGGGCCGGAATTTATAGCCATACGCGATCACCCCGTGCTCGCCCTGGCGGTGCAGGACACGGGTCACCATCTCCACAGGCATCCCGATGTAGACCTCCTCTGGTCCCACATCGGTGAGCATTGCCGAGACCAGCGGGCCTTCCTCCAGTTTGATCAACGCCACGATGTAAGGGGCTTGCTCTTCATAGCCCGCCGGCGGCTCATAGACCACCGTGTAGGAATAGACCTCCCCGCGGCCCGAGAAGGGATACGGCGTGCGCGCGGGCCGCTGGCACTCCGGGCAGACATCCCGAGGCGGGAACAGGCGAGCGCCACACCCCTCGCAGATTTCCCCTTCCAGGCGATATCGCTGGGATCGTCCACGCCATGCGCGCGCAGGATGCATAGCAACCTCCTTCTGGCAAATGGGACATGATGGATGGGGAGGGCCACGCCGGCCTCCCATCCTGCTGTTAATCCATGGCCTCCAGAATGTGGGTGATCACCGTGGCCCCCGTCCCCCCGATGTTCTGGGTCATCCCCAGGCGGGCGTGTGGGACCTGGTTGGGCCCGGCCTGGCCCCGCAGTTGCACGACGGCTTCCACCACCTGATAGATCCCGGTGGCTCCGACCGGATGCCCCCGGGCCTTCAGCCCACCCATCGTCGCGATGGGAAGCCGGCCATCCCGGAAGATCGCCCCCTCCAGGGCCATGGCCACCCCGCGCCCTCGGGGCGCAAAACCGCAGGCCTCCAGGGAGAGGGCCGCCATGATCGTGAAGGCATCGTGCAGCTCAAAGAAATCGACGTCCTCCGGGCGAACCCCGGCCTGCTGGAAAGCCCGGTAGGCCGAGAGGGCGGCTGCCTCCAGCCAGAGGGGATCCCGGCGATCGTGCAGGGCCACCGTGTCCGTGGCCACGGCGGATGCCCGGATGCGGACCGGGCGCTCCTGAAACGCCCGGGCCTGATCCGCCGGGCACAGGATCACCGCTGCCGCCCCATCGCAGACCGGCGAGGCGTCCAGGAGGGTGATCGGATCGGCGATCATGCGGGCGGAGGCGAAAGCCTCCGCCGTGATCGGGAACCGTAGCATTGCATAGGGGTTGTGGATAGCGTTGTGGTGCGCATTGATGGAGAAGGGCGCGAAATCCTCTCGCCGGTATCCGTATTCATGCATGTAGCGGCGCATCAACAGGGCATTGAGGGCGGTGAAGGTCATCCCGTGCACCGCTTCATATTCCGCATCGGCTGCTGTCGCCAGGGCGGCGGTGATCGTTTCCCCGGAGGCGTCCGTCATTTTCTCCACCCCCACCACGGCCACGAAGTCCGCCAGACCCCCTGCGACCATGGCGTAGCCGATCCGCAGGGCGGCGGCGCCGGAGGCACATGCCGCTTCGATCTTGACTGCCTCCACGCCGTGCATCCCGGCGAAATCGGCCACCAGCGCCCCCAGATGCTCCTGGGCCTCCACCTGCCCCGAGAGCATATTCCCGATGTATAGAGCGTCCAGCCGCTCCACCCCCGCATCCCGCATAGCGGTCTCTAACGCCTCCAGCGCCAGCTCCCGCAGTCCTTTATCCCAGTGCTCTCCCACCGGGGTCTGGCCGATGCCGATAATGGCGACCTCGCGCATCACGCCTCCTTACGCCTCAGTGTCCATCACGATCTTCCGACGATAGCGAGCATAGGTGGCGTAATCGATCACCACGCGGCGGGCAATATAATCCCGGGTTCGAGGCGCTCGATCCCGCCGCTCCAGGATGGCTTCCGTCACCACCAGGGAGAAGGCGTCGGATCCGGCGCCGGAGCCGAAGGACACGGCCAGGATCCGATCACCCGGCTGTGCCTCGTCCAGGATAGCGGTCAGCCCGATCAGACATGATCCCGCATAAGTATTGCCGATCTCGTCCACCAGGAGACCGGTCCGGATCTGCTCCAGCTGGAACCCGAGCATCTTCGCGGCCTTCTGAGGGAATTTCACGTTCGGCTGGTGAAACACCGCATACGTGTAATCCTCCGGCCGGGCTCCCAGCGCTTCCATCAGCTGGCGGGCGGCTTCCACGATATGGTGGAAGTAGGCGGGCTCCCCGGTGAAACGGCCGCCGTGCTCCGGATACCGGGCGTGGGCCCGGCGCCAGAAATCCGGGGTATCGGTGACATAGGAGAGCGATCCCTCCAGGATCGCCAGGCTCTCCTCTGCTGGGCCGATGATGAAGGCGGCCCCGCCCGCCCCGGCCGTGTATTCCAGGGCATCGCCCGGCCGGCCCTGGGCCGTGTCGGTCCCGATGGCCATCGCGTAATCGGCCATCCCTGAGCCCACAAAGCCGATGGCGGCCTGCATGGCCTCCGTGCCCGCTTTGCATGCGAATTCCCAATCCCCAGCCTGAACGTAGGGGGTGGCTCCAATGGCCTCAGCGACGAGAGTGCCGCTGGGTTTGACCGCGTAGGGATGCGATTCGCTGCCCACCCAGACTGCCCGCAGGCGATGCGCCGCAATCCCTGCCCGGGCCAGGGCGTTCCGGGCCGCCTCGATGGACATCGTCACCACATCCTCATCGGGCCCCGGCACAGCCTTCTCCCGCACCGGTGGGGGCTCCGCCCCGCCGGTCCACAGGCGGGAGATCTCAGCGCCCGGAAGGCGGTAGCGAGGGACGTAAGCCCCATAGCCCACGATGCCAACTGAGCGGGACGGCTTCAGGATCCGATGGCCGTTCTCATGCATTGGAACCCTCCGATCGATCGGTCAAGGTGTCTGTATCAGGCTTGCGCGGTTGAGCTGGAACCCGGTAGGCCAGGTGGCTTCTCCTCAGCTCTTCCTCCTTCACGCCAGAGGCCCCGAAGGGCCGCTCGCGAATGGGCGCCTTCCAGGGCGGGCCTGGGATCTGCCATTCCCATGCTTATGACCACCCCATCGCCCGACGCAGCTGGTGAAGATGAAGCACGTGGTCCCGCTCATGCCATGCGGCCCGGCGCAATACTTTGCGTGGAGACCAGAACTCTCCATCCACGCCCACGACGATCGATTGCCCGATCCAATCTTGAAGGGCCTGTTCCAGGGCGTGGCGAACCTGTTCCAGATGCGCCCAGATCTCCACGGGTGGATCTTTGAGATCCCGCCCCAGTCGACTGAGATACCAGTTCTCCCCGTGAGCCACATGGCGCAGCACCCCGCGCATAGACCACCGCTGGCCCGGCAGCACCGCGTCCAGAACCGGGTCCGGCAGGCCCTCCACCGCCGCCCGGAGATCCGCCCGGGAGGCAGCGAGGACCTGAAGGCCGAACTCCACCTCTTCCTCCGTCAGTGGCCGCCAGTCGTCCAGAAACCACGCGTTCACCTCCCGGGAGCCGCCTCGCTCGAAGCGTTCGTTGATCGTGTAGACCTCGAAGATCTCCACCACCCGGAAATCCTCCGGAACCCCAGGCCCTGCGGCGGGGATCCCATGAGCGCCCAGCCAGGCGAAATAATCCCGGATCGCCTCCGGGATCCGCTCCAGGGTTTCCCGCTCGGTGTGCCCGAAGGCGAAGCATCCCGGGTAATCGAGAACCCAGGCGATATGGCCTCTTTCCGCGCCGCGTTCCAGTCCGATCCGGTAGGTCATCCAGGGGCTCCCCCCCGAAGCTCTTGCAGAAGCTCCCGGGCCCGGGCCAGGCGGATGTTGCGCTCCATGACGAGCCGTTCGGCGATCCGATCGATCTCCTCGCCAGCGGCCCCGGCGGCCATGGCGATCTGACGGGCGTGCAATTCCATATGCCCGCGCTGGATCCCCTCGGTGGCCAGGGCCCGCAGGGCGGCCAGGTTCTGGGCCAGGCCCACGGCGGCCATGATCTCCGCCAGCTCCCGCGCGGACGAAACGCCCAGGATCTTGAGGGCCACCCGGGCCAGGGGATGGGCCTGGGTGGCTCCCCCCACGATCCCCACCGCCAGGGGCAGCTCAATCCGTCCATACAGAGCCCCCCCTTCGTCCCGACACCATCGGGTGAGCGGCCGATACCGGCCATCCCGTGCGGCATAGGCGTGGGCGCCCGCCTCAATCGCCCGCCAGTCGTTGCCGGTAGCCAGGGCCACCGCATCGATGCCGTTCATGATCCCTTTGTTATGCGTGGCCGCCCGATAGGGGTCCACTTCGGCCAGCGCCTGCGCCTCCAGAATCCCCTGGATCACGAGATCCCCCGGGAAGTCCGGCGTCTCCAGAGCTTCCGGGGGGATCCGGACCTCCGCCCAGGCCCGCCGGCGGTCCGCTAAATTCGAAAGGATTCGCAGGACCACCCGCCCTCCCGTGATCTGGGCGATCCGAGGGGCCACCGCCTCGCAGACGGTGTTCACGGCATTGGCCCCCATCGCGTCCCGGACATCATAGAACAGGTGCACAACGAGCATCGGCCCGACAGGCGTGTTCGGGAATGGGATGACCTCCAGCCCCCGGAACCCTCCGCCCCGGGCGACGATGGAGGGCGTGGCAGCCTCAGCCGCCGTTCGGATCGTCTCGATCTGTTCCTCGATCGCCCGGGCCGCTGTGGAAAGATCGGGGAGATCCATAATCTGGATCTGCCCGCGCATAATAGGCTCATCGCTGCCCGCGAGGAATCCCCCACCGGCCCGAGCCAGGCGGGCGGCATGGGAGAGCGCCGCCACCACCGAGGGCTCCTCAATCACCATCGGGATCAGGACCTCCCGGCCATTGATCAGGAAGTTCACCGCCACCGCAAAGGGCAGCGCGAACCGGCCGATCACATTTTCCACCAGATGGTCCGCCTCTTCTAATGTTAGACCGCCATTGATCAACAAAGCCTGCTCCTCGGGGGTCAGACCGGCCTGTTCGGCGACCCAGCGGGCGCGCGCTTCCAGCGGCAATCGATAGAAGCCCGGGTAACGAGAAGTGCGGCTGGACATCACATAAAAAATTATGGAGGGGATTTGCTGTCAAAATCTATCAACGATCTATCCCGGGTTACAACATGGGGAATATGGGGGTGGCGTCGCCTCTTTCACAGCCTTCGAAACGCCGATCTCGGAGATCCGGTGGGCGGCTCCTCCGGGGCAGTAGGAGGAATCAAAGAGCTAACGAATAGCTAACAAATTGGGAGTTGGGAAGGCCTTCGAGGCCCCCTGTTGCAACCGGGCGAGATCTCTATGGTCCCTCTACCAGGAAGAGAGGGATCCCTCCCACGGCGGCTTCCCCTTGCTTTTGCCGGGCCGGATTACAAAGGGTGGGCGTGTTGTAATTGGTCGCAGGTGGTAAGGAGAAGGTATAAATGCCGTTCGCGGGACGCACTCCGGTCGCCGCTCCGGTGCGGACGTCGTAGATGATCCCCTGGGGCGCGATGGCGGTCACCGTGATTGTCGCTGGGACATTCAGGCGGGTCCAGGCCAGCAGCACCCGTGCTCCGTCCGGCCGCTGGAAGGCGAACCACTCCACCTGCCCGGTGCACGCGTTCCAGTCGGTCTGGCCGTTCGTGGTGCGCAGACGCCAGAGGGGCGTAGCCCCGCGCAGATGGGTGGCGACCAGCTGGTAGGCGGCCGCCGCCGGGCGCGCCCCCGCATCTGAGGGATAGCAGGGGGCCGGGTCCGGGTTCCGGTAAAGGCCGAAGGCATCATGAGAATCCGGACCGTTCCCGCAATCATCGTGAAGCATGAAGTGGAAGATCACCCGGGCCCCCAGCCAGATGGCGTAAGCTGCACTCTGCACCACATAGGCCGCCTGCTCTTCACGGGTCCCCCGGTAGCCGCTGTTCGGATCCCATGTCGGCCCAGGGTAATCGTCCCACACCGGCAGGCCGCTCTCGTTCACCCAGAGCTCCTTCGTGAGCCCGAAGGATCGCAGGGTTCCCTTCACCTGATTCAGGTAGCGGAACGTCTGCCAGGCGTAGCTGTAGCTGTGGATCGGGAGGACATCGAAATACCAGCCGAAGGCGTCCCGCAGATCGGGGTCGGGATCGTTCTGGAGCGTGCTCAGAACTTCCTGCAGCCACCCGGGCTTCTCGAAGATGGCCAGCCCGCCGAACAGGATGCGGGCCTGGGGATCCGCCTGGCGCGCGGCGATGGCGGCTACCTTCAGCAGGCGGGCGTAATCCGCCGCGCTCCCACTCCAGAAGGACGAGAGGTCGGGTTCGTTCCAGATCTCCCAGGCGCGGACCCCGCGTCCGACTGGCCATCCGGGCACCTCGCGGCTGGCTGCCCCGCCCGGTCGGTAGCGGGCGACCGCCTGATAGACGAAGGCGGCCCATCGGTTCGCCGGGTTGATGGTTTTGCCCGGGCCGGGGCGATCGGTCCCATCGGCGAAGATGGGCGCGTAGAGGCCGGCCGGGGGATTCGCCGCAGCGATATGGATCGGCGCGTCCGGGGTGATCGCCCCAGACGGCCGGCGGAGGATCGACCCGCCGATAGGCGGTTGGGCGGAGGGGCCTCCGGCGGCGTAGAAGCCCGGAGTGCCCATCAGGATCAGGGAGACCTCGAAGCCCTGGGCGAGGGCATCCCGAAGGGTCTGATCCCCATGGGCCCACTGATAGACTCCGGGGGACGTCTCCACGCCGCTCCAGTAGAGGGGCCAGCGGTCCCAGCGGGCGCCCAGCCGCCGCGCCCGATCGAAGCGAGCCGGGTCGGCTGGCTGCTCCGCCGACGTGATGAAGACGAGTCCGAAATCCACCCCAGGAGCAGCCTGCGGCTCCTGACGGGCGACGAGGGGCAGATAGACGCGGAATGGGGAGGATAAGGCGCTTTCCTCCCGGCTCCGAGCCAGCGGCCGGGGAAGGGCTTCCGGGATCGACCCGGTCCAGGCGTTGCTCCCCAGCAGCACGAGGATCATGGCCCATACGCCACGGCGCGTTCCCACAGCTTTCCCTCCACGGTCGGGCGGGAACCGGTTCGCGCTGGAGCAGGCTCGAGGCGAGCCCCGGTTGCCTGCTGCTGCCTCATGGAACGGGACTTCGGGCGAAGGCCGGATCGCACAGCTATACGGTGCGGAGAAGAGGCATGTTGCCCCTCTGGAAAATCTTTGGCTTCTCTTGCCCCAGGGCTTTCAGGCCATCATAATCGGAAAACACCGGCCCGCCAAATCGGATCCGCCGGAGCCTCCAACCGGGCCGGGTCGTAAGGATGGGTTCATGGAAGATCTCTGGGGGATCGGACAGGCCGCATCGGTTCGGGATCCGACCCAATGAGCCTGGAGGCTCGGGATGCGCTCCGATGAGCGGGCGAAGCCCCGTGTGGCGCTGATCCACTATACGGCCCCTCCGGTGATCGGAGGGGTGGAGGCCGTGCTCGCCCGCCAGGCCCGCATCCTGGCGGCCGCCGGCTACCCGGTTCGGATCATCGCTGGCGTGGTCGATTCGAGCATGCCCGGGGTAGAGACGACGGCGATCCCGCCGATGTATGGCGGATCGCCGGAGATCGCCCCGCTCCAGGCGGTGTTGCGGGAGGGCCGTCTTCCCGAAGAATTCCCTCGGTGGCGAGAGCGGTTGCGCCGTGGTCTGGCGGAGGCCCTGCGCGGGGTGGATGTCATTATCCTCCACAATGTTTGCACTATGGACAAGAACCTTATCCTCTCCGCCGCTCTCTACGATCTCGTGACCGCGGAGCCCCGGCGCTGGATCGGATGGCACCACGATGCGGTGATCCTGCGATCGGCGACGCCTCGCTTCCGGGGGGAGCCGTGGGATCTGGTCTTCCGGCCATGGCCGGTGATCCACGTAACGGTTTCCGAGGCCCGCCGCCAGGCCCTGGCCGCTGCCTGGAGGATCCCGACCGCGGAGATCCACGTGATCCCGAACGGGGTGGACCCCGGGGAGTTCTTCCGCTGGGGTGATCTCACGCGCTCCATCGTGGAGGCCCTGGGCCTGATGGATGCCGATGCCATCCTTCTGACGCCGGTCCGCATCACCCGTCGCAAGCGGCTGGAGGACGCCCTGGCGGTCCTTCGCCATCTGCGGGAGCGAACCGGATGGGATGCCCGGCTCCTCGTGACGGGTCCTCCGGGCGCCCACACGCCGGCCAACCGGGCCTATCTGGAGGAGCTGCGCGCCCGGCGGGCCGCATGGGGGCTGGAGGGAGCGGCGCATTTTCTGCATGAACATCTAAGGAAAGGCCTGCCGGAGGAAGCCGTAGCGGATCTCTATATGCTGGTGGACGCGGTGCTGCTCACCAGCGAGGAGGAAGGGTTCGGGCTGCCCGTGCTGGAGGCCGGGCTGGCCCGCCTGCCGGTGTTCGCCCGCGAGCTTCCAGCCCTGCGGGAGCTGGGGGGAGAGGATGTGTTCCTCTTCCCTGAGGGAAGCGGCCCGGAGGCGCTCGCAGCAGCCATCGCCCGCTTTCTGGAAACCGATCCGGTGGCCCGGCTGCGTCGACGGGTGCGCCAGCAGTTCAACGCCGCCCGCCTGATCCAGGAGCGCCTGATCCCGCTGCTGGAGGAAGCCCCCACGATGGGTCGGAGGCCATCATTATGATAGAATCAGGTGGGGAGGTTCCGGATGGGGTTCACGGTGCGGGATTTCAACGATCTGATCCGCCTGCTGGATCGGCACCCGGAGTGGGTGGAGGCGTTGCGCCAGCGCCTGCTCACGCAGGAGCTGCTCACCTCCCCCCGGACCCTGCGCCGGGTGTCCACGCGGGTGGGTCGGGTGGAGCGGGCGGTGGAGGATCTGAAGGCGACGGTGCAGGATCTGGCGCAGTCGGTGCAGGATCTGACCCAATCGGTGGCCGCCCTCCTCCAGGCCCAGCAACAGCGCGATGAAGCCTTCGCCGCCTTCCGGGCGGAGGTCGACGGCCGCTTTGCCGGGCTGGCGGAAGCTCAACGGCGACATTATGAGGAATTCGCTGCCTTCCGGGTGGAAGTGGATCGCCGCTTTGCGGAGCTGGCGGAGGCCCAGCGGCGCACCGAGGAGAGCCTCCACCGCCTGGCTGAATCTTTCACCGCCCATCGCCAGGAGTTCCTGGAATACCGTGCGGAGACCGATCGCCGTTTCGCGGAGCTGGCGGAGGCGCAGCGGCGCACCGAGGAATCCCTCGCTGCCCATCGCGCAGAGACGGATCGTCGCTTCGCCGAGCTGGCGGAGGCGCAGCGGCGGCACTATGAGGAATTCGCGGCCCATCGCCAGGAGTTCCTGGAATACCGGGCGGAGACCGACCGCCGCTTCGCGGAGCTGGCGGAGGCGGTGCGCATCCTCGCCCGGCGGGTGGGGGACCTGGATGGGCTGGTGCGGGGCTGGATCCACGAGGACCGCTATCGCACCCGCTCTCGCCGCTACCGCCGCCTGGTGCTGGATCCCCATATTCTCTCCCCGGAGGAGCGGGAGGCGTTTCTCCGCCAGGCGGAGGCGGCGGGCCGGCTCACCCCAGAGGAGGCGGCCGAGCTGGAGGAAGCGGACGTTCTGGTGCGGGGCCGCTCCCGGGCGACGGGGGGCGAGGTCTTCCTGGTGGTGGAGGTTTCGGCGACGGTGGATACGGACGATGTGGAGCGGGCGGTGGAGCGGGCGGAGATCCTGCGGCGGGCGGAGCCGGGGGCGGAGGTGATTCCGGTGGTGGCGGGTCCGGCGATCCATCCGCAGGCGATCCAGGCCGCCCGGGCGCTGGGGGTGTGGTGGCTCACCGACAGCCGCCCCTACGCCCCGAAGGAGCTCCCTCCAGGACAGGACCCCTTATCCTCCTGAGGGAGAGGGCTTCACGTTCGTCATGACCTTCTTCCCGGGCGCATGGGCATGAAGCGCCTGCCCGGGATTCGGGAGCCCCATCGGAGAACTTCCCCGCTCACCAGGTATAGAACCCCTTCCCGGTCTTCCGGCCCAGGAGGCCGGCCCGGACCATCTGGCGGAGCAGGGGGGCGGCCCGATAGGCGCCGTTCCGGTGCTCTGCTTCCAGGGCGTCCAGGATGGCCACCACCAGGTCCAGGCCGATGAGGTCTCCCCATTCCAGCGGCCCACGTGGATAGTTCGTCCCCAATTTCATGGCCGTGTCGATATCCTCCGGCGAGGCCACCCCGTCCATCACGGCGAAGGCGGCCTCGTTGATGAGGGCGCAGAGGATCCGCGGGAGCACCATCCCCACGGTATCACGGACTATCTCGATCCGGAACCCGATGCGCTCCAGATAGGCCCGGGCGGATTTCAGTGCGGCGGAATCGCCCGCAAGCGGGGCCGTCAGTTCCACCGGAGCTTCGCGGGTCAGGGGCGGCAACGCCGCGAACCCCACTACCCGGCCTGGTCGCCGGGTCCAGCAGGCCGCCTGAGTCGCCGAGACCGTGAGGCACAGGGAGAGAAGGGGTGCTTCGGGGGAAAGCGCCTCGTCGAGGGCCGTGATCAGCATCCGTTTCGATTCGAGAGGGAAAGGGAGGACCTCCAGGGCAAGAGCAGCGCTTCGGGCCTCGGCCTGAAGGTTGGGGGGAAGGGCGATCGGAGGCTCCCCCTCACAAATCAGGACGGCTACTGGATACCCCTGATCCAGAAACAGCCCGCCGAGGTCCTCTGCAAACGCCGAAGCGCCCACGATCAGGATGCGCTCCTTTAGGGGCTGGGTTCCCATGGGATCCTCCTCGGGGATCCGGCTGCCAACACGATCGGTGGGTTACCCATAGTCATACCATCCCTTCCCGGTTTTCCGCCCCAGACGGCCAGCCTGGACCATCTGGCGCTGCATGGGGTGGGGGCGAAAGCGGGGTTCCTCGAAAAACGCGTGATAGATGCTCTCGCTGACAGCCAGGTTTACATCCAGGCCGATCAGGTCCATCAGCTCGAAGGGGCCCATCCGGAATCCCAGGGCGCGAACCAGCCGATCCACCGTGGGGGGATCGGCGATGCCTTCCCCGATCAGGCGCAAGGCCTCCAGATAGAAGGGACGGGCGACGCGGTTCACGATAAAGCCTGGCGTGTCCTTAACCACCACGGGGGTCTTCCCCCAGCGCCGGGCCAGATCGACCAGCGCCCGCACCGTTTCTTCGGAGGTCGCCAGCCCTCGCACGACTTCCACCAGGCGCATGATCGGCGCCGGGTTGAAGAAATGCATGCCGGCCACCCGTTCCGGGCGCCGGGTGACCGCTCCCAGGGCGGTGATGGAGAGGGAGGAAGTGTTGGAGGCCAGGATGGCCCCAGGGAGGCAGATCGCATCCAACTGACGGAAGATCTCCTGCTTGAGCGCCATGTCCTCCGGCGCGGCCTCAATGACCACCTCAGTCCCAGCCAGATCTTCCAGGATGGCGCTGGGCTGAAGCCGCTCCCGGGCGCGACGGGCTTCCGTCTCATCCAGTCGACCCCTGGCGGTAGCCTCCTGGAGCCATGCCTCGATCTGGGCTACGGCGTTCTCCAGGGCACCGGATACCACATCATAGAGGATGGCCTGTGCGCCATGGGTGATCGCCACATAGGCGATCCCCCGCCCCATCGTTCCCGCCCCTACAATTCCCACGCGCTCCACGGTTCTCCCCTCCTTTTCAGGCCGCTTGGAATCGGCCTTACGAGGCACTGGGCGTCGGCGGACGCGCCGATGGAAATCGGCCTCCCCAGGCGCTTCGCGCCCCGCGTCGGTCTGCGCCGACGCGGAAAGGCTTTTTCGGCCGGCGGAGGCCGGCCATTGGCCGAAGGCCTTTTGGGGTCGAATTCATTCGACGCCCTGAGGCCGGCCACCGGCTGAAGGCCTTTGGGGTCGAAGGCATTCGATGCACCTTGCATTGGACCTCATCCGCGGCGCCGCTGGAGGAAAGCCTCCACTCGCTCCCGATGCTCCGGGGTGCGGGCGGCCGCGTCCTGGAGATGGGCCTCATATTCCAGGGACTGCTCCAGGGTGAACGTCAGCGCCCGATTCAAAGCGCGCTTCAGCCAGCCCAGGGCCCGCGGTGGCAGATCCCGTAGCTGGGCCGCCCATTCCCGGGCCGTCGGCAGCACCTGATCCGCCGGCACCACCGCGTTGACCAGCCCCCAGGCCAGGGCCCGGGAGGCATCCAGTCGATCGATGAGGGTGGCCGCCTCAAAGGCCCGGGCATACCCCACGAGATGAGGGAGGAACCAAGTGGAGCCGGAATCCGGGATCAGGGCGATCTTCGCAAAGGCGTTGAACACGAAGGAGGCGTTCTCCGCCATCACCCGGAGGTCACAGGCCAGGGCCAGGCTGCAGCCCGCTCCTGCCGCCACCCCGTTGATCGCGGCGATGAAGGGCTTTTCAGTATTCCGGATACGGAGGATCAAGGGGTTATATCGAGTTCGCAGGTGCTCGCCAATCGAAAGGGCTTCCTCCGGGCGCTCGTAGCGCTGCCGCATCTCCGCTAGATCCTGTCCGGCGCAGAACCCTCGTCCGGCCCCGGTGAGGATCGCCGCGCGGACCGCGTCGTCACGCTCGACAGCACGCAGGGCCTGTTGCAGCTCCTCAAACATCCGCTCGTTGAAAGCATTCAGAACATCCGGGCGGTTCAGGGTGATGAGGGCGATCCCATCCTGGACTTCGTAGAGCAACGTTTCGTAGCTCATCGTTCTCCTCCTGTTTGGGATTCCGAATCGGGCTTGCGCTGTTGGGCTGGGATCCCGGGGAGGGGTGTCCGCTTTCCCCGTGGCGCAAAGATCCGCATGCTTGGGTGGGTTTTCTTGGCCACGCTCAATCCCCTTTCGTGGGCATCCCCACGGCCAGCCCTCCGATCAGGAGAACAGCAGCCCCCGAGGCGATGGGAGAGAGCGCTCGAGCCCCGGGGACAGGCAAGGTTTGTCCCCCTACGATCAGCAGCGTGTAGGTGATCCATCCAGCGATCCATCCCAGCAGGGTCGACCGCCAGGCCCGATCCGGGCTCCGACGCCATCCCAGGGCGAAGACGAGGACGCTGAAGCCCAGAATGAGCATGTTGCTCCATACGAAGGCCTGCCACCCGGTTAGGGAAAGCCGCAGGGTAGCGAACCCCGGGGCGCGGGGAGTGGGGGTAGGCGACGGCTTGGGGGTCGGGAGGACCGTGGGCTCTGGAGAACGGGTTGGCGTAGGCGGCACAATGGTGGCGATCCGGCCCGGACGGTTCTTCTCGATCTGAATCTGAAGCCGGTAGGAAAGGCGCGCCGGCTCGCTCACCGCGCGGATCTCCAGCGATCCCTCGCGATCCAGCGGGATGTCCACCTCCGCAAATCCATCCCGGGTGCGGGCGATGAACGGTCCGATGCTTCCCTGGCCGGTGTAGAGGCCGGTGAACAACACCGGGATGCCATCGGGGACGAGAAATCCATCCCGATCGCGGATGGGGCCAGCCCAGACCCGCAAGGTCTGCCCGACCTGAACCGCGACCGGCGTGGGCGTGCCCGGAGGGGTCCCTTCCCGAGGTCCGACCCCCAGGGGGATCACTTGGGCAGGATCCGGTCGCACGCGGTCTGCCAGATTATAGCCGAGAGCTGGAATGGAGAGAGGAGGGCGGCTTCGAGGGGTGAGCGTGCCGAACAGAACACGGGCCATGATCTCCACGGCGGGAGGGATATGGGTCCAGATCGCCTCATAACGGCTCAGACGCGCAATCTCCCGGGCGGTCAGAGGATAGAGGGCTCCGAATCCCCAGAAGACCACCTTCTTCCCGCCCAGGAGCTCCGCTCGCTCCCCCAGGAGGAGATGGGGGAGGCTGGAGGCTGGATCGGCCGGATGCTCATCCAGGGCCGCGATCACAATCCAGGCGGCCCGCTCGAAATCCGGCCGCAGGTCCGGTGCTTCTGGAGCTCGGGAGAAGAAGGCCATCGCCTCTGCGAAGGATCGCACCGAGATCTGGGCGGGATCCAGCGCGCCGCCGCTGGCGGTTTGCATGGCCCGGGTCAGGGTCTCCGCAGGCAGCAGCGGTTGCTCCGGGCATGCCGCGCAGGCTCGCATCCTCCTCCCATCTACCAGGATCAGGATCGCCTCGCCTGGCTGTGGGATAGGCGGAGGGTTCGATCCTGCCGGGTAGAGGCGGACCACCGCGCTTTCCAGAGCTTGGCGGACCATCCGGAGATGCGCCGGGGTTCCCACGGCCTGGCGGAGCTGTTGGGGATTGGGGAATACCGCTCCGGCGGCGAAGCCCGGGTAGAGCGCGTATTTCAGACGCAGGATCCGCGCGACGGCACTGTTCACCAGATTCTGGAAGGCCAGATCAGTGGAATACTTTTCGCTGAAAAACTGGATGACCTCCGTGGCGCGGCGGGCGGCCTCCAGAGAATTCGCATGGAGATCCCCTAGCCAAATCAGATCATTGCCCGCCATGAAGGCATCCAGGGCGGCGCGGCGGAAATCGATTTCTCCTTGCTCATCGGCATACACTGCGCGAAGAACGGGATGCCCGAGAGGAGGAGAGAGCAAAACCCCGCCGCGATCTCGCCAGGTTTTGATCTCCGGTAATGTCAGTAATGCCCCCAGGGCGTTTCCATCCACCGCTAAGGGGCGTGTCCATTCCTGGGCGCTCCCCCCAAAGCCCCGGATTCGCATCAGGGAGACCTGCACCGCTCGAACCAGGGGGCGGCCCGTCTCCGTGGGTGTTCGCATCAGCTCCAGAAAGGGAACCAGGTCGAAAGCGGCCAGATCTTCCTTGGTGAGAACCGCCGTCCGTTCTGACCGACCGTAGGCGCGACCTTCGCCTGGGAAGGACCCCGGGGCGATCAGCAATCGTCCTTCACTGCCGGCCAGCAGGCCGCTCAAATAGGCCCGGGCGATGCGGCTGACCCATTGGGGATCTCCCCCGAAAGTTTGCGCGCCGGCATCCCCGATCTCCGGTCGGGGCTCCAGCAGGACATCCAGAGGAGGGCCCAGGAGCAGGTTCACCCCCACTGCCTGGAGCTCTTCCCCCAGGGCCTGTCCGACCGCCTGAACGCGCTCCGGATCCCAGGTGGCGCCCAGGGCTAAAGGCGAGGGCAGCGGCATCGCCCCACTGGTCCATGCGGAAAAAGGAGGGCCATCGCCCTGTTGCCGCATCCCAATGAACAGAGGGATAAAGGGGTTGAGCGTGGCGGCCTGCTGCTGGAGGGAGAGGGTGATCGAAAGCAATTCGGAGGGGGTGTCGCCCAGGTTGGTGAAATTCCCCTGATCCGGGCTCAGGACCACTCCTCCAATCCGCTGCTCGGTGAGCAGGGAACGGAGCGGATGGTCCGGGCGGGCGATAGGCCCGGGCAGGGTCACCAGGAACAGCTGCCCCACCTTGGCCTCGGGGGGCATCTGAGCCAGCAGGCGGGCGATGAACTCATCCTCACCCCCCTGAGCCGCAGCCGGAGCGATCGGAAAAAACCCCAGGGCCAGCGCGAGCACCAGCCCCCAGTGGATCCAGCGGCTCACCGTTCGAACCCCCTGCATCGGACGCCTTCCTGATGGCGTATGGCCTGGTTGTCAACCGGAGGCTCGGAGCGATGGGAAAGGCTGGGAAGCCCCCTTTCCACCCTCTTAGAGATCCTCCGGAGAATCCGGAATCGCAAGCCCCGAGCGCATTAGCCGCTGGTGTTCCATCTTCATGCAGCGATCCATCACCACCAGCAGTCCGGCCTCCTGGGCGCGTTGAGCGGCCTCAAAGTGGATCACCCCGAGCTGCATCCAGATCACCTTCGCGCCTTTCGCGATCGCCTGTTCCACGATCTCCGGGACGTAACGAGCAGGCCGGAAGATGTCGACCACATCCACCGGTTCGGGGACCGAGAGGAGATCCGGGTAGGAAGGCTCCCCCAGGACCTCCTGGATCGTCGGGTTGACCGGGATAATGCGGTAGCCCTGGCGCTGAAGGTAGGAGGCCACCTGATGGCTGGGCCGTGTGGGATCCGCCGAGAGGCCAACCACCGCAACCACGCGGGACTCGGTCAGAATGCGGCGCAACGTGGCATCGTCCTGAACGGTGATGGGCTCCGGGATGATCACCTCCACCTGCCGCTGATCGAAGAGGACATCCCCTCCCAGAAGCCGAGCTTCCACCCGATAGCGCGCGCCGGGGTCCGGACGCCGGAGATGGAGGACGTAGATCGGCCGGAGCTCCATCACCCCCATCACGGCCATCGAATGGATTTCCTCCCCCTGTTCATTATAGAGGATAAGCTCCAGCTCAGGAGGATGGGAGGAGGGAGAAAGTTCCAGCTCCACCACCACCCGTCGCCCATCCGGCATGGGGGTTGCCCGAAGGGTGTGGATGCAGGGGGATTCGGCCTGGCCCGGATTTCGCTCCATCACGACCTCCCGGTGGGACTGCCGAAATGAAAAAGCCGGGCGCATCCAGAGCCCGGCTGATGGGTTCAGCGCCCCCGGCGGGATTCGAACCCGCAACACAGGACTTAGGACGCCCTTGCTCTATCCGGTTGAGCTACGGGGGCATGGCCCTCTCTGGTTTTTATTATAACTCAATTCCTCACGTCGACGGTTCTCCAGGCGGACTCAGCGAGGCGATCCTGCGGGAGGCCCGGATCGCTAACCGAAGGAAGCGGCCACCCAGTCCCCGATCAGCCAGTAGCGGAAATCCTCCCCCCGGCTGCAGGCGATGGCTCCCACCACGCCATAGGCCAGAGCCCCCAGCGGGATCAGGCTCAGCAGGCAGGCGACCGGCATGAGGCAGATCCCGACGATGAGGGCAGCCAGGGTTAGACTGAGGAACCACGCTCCCGCCGCGGCCACCCCGGCGACCACCCAGGCGAGCAGCTGAAAGATCAGGGCCTGCAAGGCATGAAACGCCACATATCGCGATCGCTCCCGGTAGAACAGATAGATCAGGAAAGCGGCGATGGGGCCGCCGAGGGCGGTGGCCAGGTTCAGCAGGATGCTCAGATGGGCCAGCATCGCCCATTGTCGCTCCTCGGCGGAGAGGGCGGCTTCCGGAGCGGGAAGGGTGGGGTGCTCTTCCATCGCGACCTCCACAGAAATCAGCTCTTGGCGCTCTCTACACGGTTCCAGTGCGGAGGAGGACGAAAGCTTCCCACCCGAAAGTATGGTAGGAGAACCATGTCGCCTCCATCCCCGGATTGCCCGGCGAGGCGCGATCATCGACTATTATGGAGCTGGTCGGGAGAGATTGCATGCCCGCCTTCGCGCCCGTTGACGGTGCCTCCGTTGTTTTCTACAATGAGGATCCAGATCTCCCCAGGATGGCCGTCCCATGCGACATCCCGATCACCAGAGGGCAGGACAAGGACGCCGGGTTTGGTGGCTGGCCCCTCCAGCCCCGGAGGTGGTTCGGGCGGCTCTCAGGCGATGGCCGGCCTTGCTGCAGGATCTTCTCTACCATCGGGGGATCATGTCCGAGGAGGCGGCAGAACAGTTTCTGGCCCGCGACTGGTCTGCGGGGGATCCCTTCCGGCTGAAGGGGATGGAGCCGGCGTTGGAACGCCTGGAGCGGGCGATCGCCCGACAGGAGCCGATCGCGGTCTACGGCGACTATGATGTGGATGGCGTCACAGCTACTGTCATGCTCATCCAGGCCCTCCAGGCCCTCGGCGCCCGGGCCCGCCCTTACATTCCCCATCGGGAAACTGAGGGCTACGGCCTCAACGGCGAGGCGCTGAGAAGCCTGGCGGAAGAGGGGATCCGGGTGGTGATCACGGTGGACTGCGGGGCGCGAGCGGTGATGGAGGCCGCGCTGGCCCGCTCCCTGGGCCTTGACCTGATCGTGACGGACCACCACCTGCCCGGTGAGGTCCTCCCGGAGGCCATCCACATTAATCCCAAACAGCCGGATTGTCCGTATCCGTTCAAAGAGCTGGCAGGGGTGGGGGTGGCCTATAAGCTGGTGCAGGCCCTGAAGGCCCGCTACCCCCACGCTTCCTTTGAGCCGGAGGATTTCCTGGATCTGGTGGCCCTGGGGACCGTCGCGGATATCGTGCCCTTGCTGGGGGAAAATCGGGCGCTGGTGGCGCGCGGGCTGGAGCGGCTGCGAGCACCAGCGCGCGTCGGTTTACAGGCCCTCTATCAGGTCGCCAGCCTGGACGCCTCGCAGGTAGATCCCTGGGCGATTTCCTTTATTCTGGCCCCGCGTCTGAACGCGGCAGGGCGCCTGGAACATGCCCGGGCGGCTTACCGCCTGCTCATGACCCGGGACCCTGCGGAGGCCGCGGCCCTGGCGGAGGAGCTGGACCGTCAGAACCGGGAGCGCCAGGTCCTGACCCAGGCGACAGAGGAAGCCGCCCGCGCGATGGCGGTTCCGGAAGATCAGGTTCCATGGTTGATCTTCGCCGCCTCCGAGGATTTCCGCCCCGGGGTGGTCGGACTGGCAGCCGGACGGCTGGCGGAGTCGTTCTATCGTCCGGCGGTGGTGATCAGTCTGATGGGCGAGGAGGGGCGGGGATCCGCCCGCAGCATCCCGGAGTTTCATATCACCCAGGCGCTGGATGCCTGCGCCGATCTGCTGGTGCGCCACGGCGGGCACGCCGCGGCCGCCGGGTTCGTGGTGCGGCGGGAGAACCTGGAAAGGCTCCGGGAGCGCTTGCAGGAGCTGGCGGCCCGGGCGCTCAGCGCGCGGGAGCTCCAGCCGGCCACCATCGTGGAGGCCATCCTGCCCCTTCGGGAAGTCACCTGGCGTCTCCACGAGTGGCTCACACGGCTGGAACCCTACGGCTACGGCAACCCGGCTCCTCGCTTTCTCAGCCGTGGTGTGGCGGTCCGGTCTGTCCGCACGGTCGGCAATGGTGGTCAGCATCTGCGAATGGTGCTGACTGTTCCCGAGGGGGGGCCAGTTTGGGATGCGGTCGCGTTCCGTCAGGGGGATCGGGCGGCCGAGGTGAGACCGGGGATGCGACTGGATGTGGTCTTTGAGGTGCGGGCAGAGCGATGGAACGGCGAGCCCCGCCTGACGCTCCTGGTGGAGGATTTCGCTCCCTCCTCTGAGTCTGCGATGGTTCCTCTCCCATGGTCCGGCCTGGAGCATCGGGGATGAACCGACACGGGTTTTTGTTGGTGGGAGTGGCGCTCAGCGCGGTCCTGCTGGCCTGGACGCTGCATGGTTTGCATCTGGAGGAATGGACCCGGGCGCTCTCGGGGCTGAAGATCCCGTGGCTCCTGATCGGAGCCCTGTTTTATTTCGTTGCCGTTATCCTGCGGACCTGGCGATGGGGGATTCTGCTCCATAGCCTGCAATCCACCGGCTTCCGGGATCGCTTCATCGCGTTGACGATTGGATATATGGGGAACAATCTCTATCCGGCTCGCGCCGGGGAGTTGTTGCGGGCTTATGTGCTCCAGCGCCGGTGCGGCATCCGGGTGAGCACGGCCCTGGGAACCATTGTGGTCGAGCGCGTGCTGGATGGGCTGATGGTGGTGTTCCTGGCCCTGGTGGCGCTGCTCTTCTTTCCTCTTCCGGCCTCGTTGCGGTCGGCGGTGATGGCGGGAGGGGTGGTGTTCGGCGGAGCGCTCCTCATGTTGCTGGGGATGGCCCGGAACGCGGCGAAGCTCCACGATCTGCTGGAGCGGATCTCACGACACCGGCTGGGCCTCCGCATGGAACGGGCGATGGCCTTCCTTTCCCGTTTCCTGGACGGCCTGACGGTTCTGCAGCGTCCTGCCCATGCGCTGGCTGTCGGAGGGCTCACGGCTCTGATCTGGCTGGCGGAGGCCGGGACCTACAGCCTGGTGATGCAGGCGTTTCCTTTCCGAGCCTCGTTCTTCTCCCTTCTGGTGATGACCGCGACGGTCAACCTGGCCACGGCGCTCCCATCGGCCCCGGGTTATGTAGGCACCTTCGAGGCACCGGGGATCGTCGTGCTCCGGGCGTTTGGGATCCCCGCTGGTGCGGCTTTTGCATACACACTGTTCCTCCACCTGGTTCTCTGGCTGCCCATCACGCTCCTCGGCCTTTTCCTGTTCCTGCGGGAAGGGCTCCGCGGGATGGAGAAGCCTGCGGATGTTTCCACTTCCTCTTGAACTGGATGCCTTGGGATACCGACGCCATGTTCCGTTTTGGGATTTCGAGGATGGGGCCCCGGAGACGGCTTCCATCTCGAACGCTGAAGAAGGATCATCCGTGGGGGGACTCCTCCCCCGCCCCCTCCCCGCTTCGGGGAGGGGGGAAGAGAAGAAGCATACGGCCTACCGGATTCAGGAACGGCATCCGTTCGATATCCAGGTGAGGCTCTATCTTCGGCCTGGAGTGGGAGCGCTACGATGTCCCGTTACGTTCTCCGCCGTATCGCGGCGATGATCCCGGTGCTCTTCGGGATCCTGCTGGTGGTGTTCGTGATGGTCCGCCTCATCCCAGGGGACCCCTGTCTGGTGATGCTGGGGGAGCGGGCCACCAAAGCCCAGTGCGAGGCCTTCAAGGAGCGCTTCGGCCTCCATGATCCCCTTCCGGTTCAATTCGTTCGCTACACCATCCGGATCCTCCAGGGGGATCTGGGGACCTCCATCAGCACCGGGAGGCCGGTGGCGGTGATCCTGGCGGAGCGGCTTCCCATGACCATCGAGCTCACCATCGGAGCGATCCTGTTCGCCACCACCATAGGGATCACCCTGGGGATCCTCTCCGCCATCCATCAGAATTCCCCGGTGGACGTGATGACGATGGTGCTGGCCAACATCGGGGTCTCCATGCCGGTGTTCTGGCTGGGCCTGATGCTGGCCTATGTGTTCGCCCTGGTTTTTAAAGATACCCCGCTCTTTCTCCCACCCTCGGGACGCCTCTCGCCTGGGATCACGCTGCCGCCCCTGACCCGGGCATGGGGCCTGGAGGGGGTGGAGGGGTTTCCGCGGGTGGCGCTGATCTTCCTCTCGAATTCCGCGCTCTTCAACAGCCTGAGCACGGGGAACCTCGCTGCTTTCTGGGATGCCGTGCGCCATCTGATCCTCCCCTCCGTGGCGGTGGGGACGATCCCGCTGTCGATCATCGCCCGCATGACCCGCTCCAGCCTGCTGGAGGTCCTGGGGGAGGATTATATCCGGACGGCGCGGGCGAAGGGGTTGCGGGAACGGATCGTGCTGGCCCGGCACGCCATGCGGAACGCCATGATCCCCATCGTCACCGTGGTCGGCCTCCAGACCGGGAGCCTCCTCTCCGGAGCGGTGCTCACCGAGACGGTGTTCGCCCTGCCCGGGGTGGGAACCCAGCTCGTCTCGGCCATCCTGGCCCGGGACTATCCGGTCGTTCAGGGGTTCACCCTGGCGGTGGCGATCATGTTCGCTCTGGTGAACCTGATCGTGGACCTTTCGTATGCTTACCTGGATCCCCGGATCCGGCTGGAATAGCCGGCTGTTCCATGACATATAGGGACCTGCATCCAAGGCTCAGGAAGGATGGAAAGCGATGAGCGCGATCGCGCCTCCTCTGACGAGGGAGCTTTCTGTGCCCCGGCGCTCGCCGACCATGGAGGCCCTGCGCCGCCTGATCCGCCATCGATCCGCCCAGGTGGGCTTTTTCCTGCTGGGCCTGATGGTCTTCATGGCGATCTTCGCGGATGTCATCGCGCCCTACGATCCGATCAAGCCCCTGAAGGATGTGCAGCGCCGGGCGCCGCCGTGCATCCATCTGCTGGGTTGTCCGCGGGATCAACCCCAGCATCTTTTCGGGATCGACGGCAACAACCGGGATCTGTTCTCCCGGGTGATCTATGGCTCCCGGCTTTCGCTGCAGATCGGCTTTTCCACCATCACCTTCGCCATCATCGTGGGCGGGCTGCTGGGCGCTGTCGCGGGATATGCGGGGGGCTGGGTGGACAACGTCATCATGCGGGTGATGGACGTGATCCTGGCCTTCCCCAGCCTGCTGCTGGCCATCGCCATCGTCAGCGTGCTGGGGCCGGGGCTGATCAACGCCCTGCTGGCCATCGGCTTCGTCTCCATCCCGGTCTACGCCCGCATCGTCCGGGCGGCCGTCCTGGCCGTGAAGGAGCTGGATTACGTGATGGCCGCCCGGGCGGTGGGCGCTTCCCCGCTGCGGGTGCTGTTCGTTCATATCCTGCCGAACGCCCTGACCCCGCTGATCGTCCAGGGCACCCTGGGGATCGCCACCGCCATCCTGGATGCGGCGGCCCTTTCCTTCCTGGGGCTCGGCGCGGAGGTGCCGAAGCCGGAATGGGGGTTGATGCTGGGGGAAGAGCGAAATAGCGTCTTCAACGCCCCCCATCTGGTGTTTTTCCCGGGCCTGGCCATCATGCTGACGGTGCTGGCCTTCAACCTGCTGGGGGATGGCCTGCGCGATGCGCTGGACCCCCGGTTGAGCTATCGAGGGTATGAGAAGCGGATATAGGGTTCCAGCCCTCTGGACGGGCAGGCCTCGAGGGTGCCTGGAGGACGCAGGATATGGCGCTGGCCATTGCGGCGGGGCTCCTCCTGTCCATGGAAAAACATCCGACAGGGCCCGGGAAGGCTTGGCGGATTTCCCTAAGGAGACGTATAACTTCTTAGGAGTTACGCCGTCGACCGCTTCCTGGAGGCTTTTTAGGGGAAAGGGCCTTTTCACTTCCCGGAGCGGGAGCCCAACGGCGTAAGTCCCGCTTCTTGGAGGACCCTGGGATTGTGGATGATCCTGATCGGGGAGTTGTGAGGATATGGAGAAGCGGAATCCGGTTCGGATGGGCGCGGCGCAGATCCGACAGGCTTTCCTGGACTTTTTCGCGGCCCGGGGCCACACCATCGTCCCCAGCTCTTCCCTGGTGCCCGTGGGGGATCCCACCCTGCTTTTCACCAACGCGGGGATGAACCAGTTCAAGAACGTCTTCCTGGGCCTGGAGACCCGCCCCTACAAGCGGGCGGCCTCGGTCCAGAAGTGCATGCGGGTCTCGGGGAAGCACAACGACCTGGAGAACGTCGGCCCCAGCCCGCGTCATCATACTTTCTTTGAGATGCTGGGGAATTTCTCCTTCGGCGACTATTTCAAACGCGAAGCCATCCATTACGCTTTTGAGTGCCTGACGCAGGTCTACGGCCTGGATCCCGAGCGGCTGGTCTTCACGGTCCACCAGGACGACGATGAGGCTTACCGGGTCTGGGTGGAGGAAATCGGGGCCCCGCGGGAGCGGGTCTTCCGCATGGGGGATAAGACCAACTTCTGGATGATGGGGGACACCGGCCCCTGTGGGCCAACCTCCGAGATCCACTACGATTGGGGGCCGGAGTATTGCACCTGCGGCGATCCGAACTGCAGCGTGGCCCTGGATAACGGCTGCGACCGCTGGCTGGAGCTGTGGAACCTGGTGTTCATGCAATTCGATCAGAAGGCCGACGGGACCCGGGTGCCTCTGCCCCGACCGGGGGTCGATACGGGGATGGGGCTGGAGCGCCTGACGGCGGTGCTTCAGGGGGTGTTCTCCAACTACGAGACGGATCTCTTCGTCCCCATCATCGAGCGGACCCGGGAGATCCGTGGGCACACCCGCGCGGAGATGGAGGCCCACATTGTGGCCTACCGGGTGATCGCCGATCACACCCGCGCGGCCTCCTTCCTCATCGCCGATGGCGTCCTGCCGGGGAACGTCGGCCGCGGCTACGTGCTGCGGATGATCATCCGCCGCGCCGCCCGCTTCGGCCGCAAGATCGGGTTCGAGGAGCCTTTCATGGCCCGGGTGGCCGAAGCGGTGATCGAGATTATGGGCGGCCATTACCGCGAGCTGGTGGACCGCCGGGAGCATATCTTCCGCACCCTCACCCAGGAGGAGGAACGTTTCCTGCGCACCCTGGACCTGGGGCTCTCCCGCCTGGAGGAGGTGCTGGAAGCGGTGGCCGCCCGCGGCGAGCGGGTGGTGCCGGGGGAGGAGGCCTTCCGGCTTTACGACTCCTACGGGTTGCCCTTGGAGATCACCCGGGATGTGGCCCGGGAGCGGGGGTTCCTCGTGGACGAGGCGGGCTTTCAGCGGGCGATGGCCCAGCAGCGGGAGCGGGCCCGGGCCACCGAGCGCTTCGAGCTGGACACCGAGCAGCTCGCCCGCTATCGCCGGCTGCTGGCGATGCTCCAGGACAGGGGCTTGGTGGGCGACCAGGGGGTGGAATACGACCCTTACAGCGGGACGGAGCGTGAAACCACGGTGGCGGCCCTCCTGGTGAACGGCGAGCCCGTCCAGGTGGCCCGCCCGGGGGATCCGGTGGAAGTTGTGCTGCCCGCCACGTGCTTTTACGTGGAAAGCGGCGGCCAGGTGAGCGACATCGGCCATATCGCCCGTTATCCGGAGGGCGGCGGCGACCCGCTGTGGGAGATCGAGGTGGAGGATACCCGTCAGCCCATCCCCGGCCTCATTGTCCACGTCGGCCGGGTGAAATCTGGCCATCCCCGGGTGGGGGATCCGGCGTGGGCGGTGGTGGATTTCGAGCGCCGCTGGGACATCATGCGCAACCATACGGCCACCCACCTGCTCCACGCCGAGCTGCGCTCCCTGCTGGGCACCCATGTGGTTCAGGCCGGCTCCCTGGTGGCGCCGGATCGCCTGCGCTTCGACTTCACCCACGGGGCGCTCCTCAGCCAGGACGAGCTGGACGCGATCGTCTACGACATCAACACGGCCATCCTGATGGATTACCCGGTGAACGTCAGCTATGAGCCGTATTCGCAGGCGATCGCCAGCGGCGCGATGGCCCTGTTCGGCGAGAAATATGGGGAGATCGTCCGGGTGGTCCGCATCGGATGGCCCGACGAGCCGCCCATCAGCGCCGAGCTCTGCGGTGGAACCCATGTCTACAACACCTCCCAGATCGGTGCCTTCGTGGTGACCTATGAGGGCGGCGTGGGCTCCGGCGTCCGGCGCCTGGAGGCGGTCACCGGCCGGGAGGCGGTGCGCCTGATCCAGGACCGCATGCGCCGCCTCACCCATGCGGCCACCTACCTGGAGGTGCGGCCGGAGGAGGTGGACCGTAAGGTCCTGGACCTCCTGGACCGGATCCAGTTCCTGGAGAAGGAGCTCGCCCGGCTGCGCCGGGAGGTCGCCCGTCAGGAGTTCGAGGCGATGTTCCGCCAGGCCGAGCGGGTCGGAGAGATCACGGTGCTGGCGGCCCAGAGCCGGGTGGGGGATATCGAGCAGCTGCGGGAGATGACGGACTGGTTCCGCGAGCGGGTGCGGACCAACGGGGTGATCGTGCTGGCCTCGGTGATCGGCGGGCGGCCGAGCTTTGTGGCGGCCGTCACCCCGGATCTTGCCGAGCGGGGGCTGGATGCCGTGCGGGTGGTGCGGGCGGTGGCCCAGGTGGTGGGCGGCAGCGGCGGCGGCCGGCCTACCCTGGCCCAGGCCGGCGGCCGCGACGTGAGCAAGATCGGCGAGGCCCTCCACCAGGCCCCCCGCCTGGTCTCCGAATGGCTGAAGCGCTCGGCCGCTTCCTGAGCTTCCTTCTCTCCCTGCCCACCCAAACCGGGGAGGCCACCGCAGCCTCCCCGGTTTTCCCCTGGAGATCCTGCGGATCACCGCTGAATCAGCGGCAGGTAATCCCGATACACCTCCGGCACCACGCGGAGGATCACCGTCAGGTCCTGCTCCGCTCCCTCGATGGGGAGCGCCATCGGCACCCAGGGCGTCGCCCGCACCCGGACGGTCGCGGTATACACCCCGACGGGCTTCCCGGTCGGATCCGCTCGGAATCCGAGAGGCTGGCGGTAGGTCCCGGAGGAAACCTCTACGTCGAGCGGGAAATCCGGGCTGGAACTCCCCAGCACGGTCCACTGCAGAGGCTCCGGCGAGCGATTGCGAACCCAGAAGGCTCCGCGCAGGAGCGCCGGCGTATCGACGTCGGAGAGGAGCAGTTGGGGAGTGTTCCAGACGGGGCGGGCGGGCACCGGGTTCTTGGCCATGTTTCGGAGCGCTGTCTCCGCCGGACGTCCCCGGATATCGTAGAAGCCCATCTGGTCACAACTGCCCGGATTGTAGAACCCATAGTTGAACAGAAGCATCGTTCCCATCCAGGGCCAGTTCGCTTCCGCCCACTGATAGGCCTGAACCAGGTAATCCGCCTGCTGCTGCGGGGAGACCAGCTGCCAGAGCCGGCCGCTGAAGGAGGGATCATTCCGGCACTCCGGCCGTCCCACCTGCGCGGGATCCACCAGCCAGCCGAACTCCGTGGCCCAGATGGGCTTCTCCACCCCGAACTCGCCCACCATAATCTGGCGGATCACCTCGACGGTGCGGAAGCAGAAATCGTTCGGCCCGCACTCCGGAGATCCGGGGGCAGCCGTGGCGGGGGCCGCGAATCCATACGGATGAAAGCCCAGGGCATCGAAGCAATTCGCCGCGCCAGCCTGAAGCATCTCCCGCAGGAACTCTCGTTCATCCTGATAGTAGCCCGGACACCATCCCACGCCCGGCGCGCAGTAGCCCCTATGCCCGTTCCAGGTGAAGGGAACCCGACCCGTGGGCGCCAGGCCGGCGGAGACCACGATGGCGGTCGGATCGGCCCGCTTGATCCGACGGTAGGCTTCGCACAGAACGCGCGTGTAATCCGCCGCGTTGGGGGGCGCTGCCCAGCCGAAGGAGGCGTCCAGATTGGGCTCGTTGCCGATCTCCCAGGCCTCGATGAAATCCGCCTGGGCTCTGGCCGCGTTCTCCAGATCGTTCCCCCACCCGTTCAGATCCCCCAGCACATCCGCATGGACATCCACCCGGCGCAGGACCCGATAAGGGAGGCGGCTCCCCACGGGGCCAAAGACTTTCGTCCAGTCAAAACCCATTGCCCCAATGCCGGGGTCGGCGGCGGAGGTCGCGTTCACCCCGTAACCCAGATGAGGAACGGATTGGGCGTGGGCGTCCAATCGAAGGGAGGAAGAAACCACGGCCATTCCCACGCCGATCCCCACGAGCTGTATCCACAAAGACTTCCACCATCTTCTGGATCGGATCCGCATCGGCCAACCTCCTGAGTGGAGTATCTCGTGGGATCCCATCGGGAAGGATCCTCGCTCTCGAACCCCGATCCATTCACGGCATGGGATCGGCTACCGCTGCCACCAGTCCTTGCGGGAACGGGGATCCATGAAGACGTTGTTGTCCCGGATCCCCACATCGATCTGGGTCCCCCGCGCGCGGCCGAAGGGCTGGCCGCCCCGCAACGCCGGCAGCTGGCTCCGCCCCCATGCGTTCCACTGTCGGTAAAGCTGGAGCAGGGAGGGCTCCACACAGATGTTCGTGATATACACGGTGTATCCCTGCGCCGTGCTGTCCTCCGCCGTATATTTCAGCGTGATCTGGTTCTCGTCGGCATACAGGACGTGGGCATCGAACCCGCCTCCGATATCGTAGCCGCTGTCCGGAACGTAAAGGACCTCTCCGGGATGGACGGCAAGGCCCGCCACGCTGACCGGCGGCCACCCCGGCGGAGGCGGCAACGGCTGGTGGTTCTCCCAGTCCCACCCGTTGTTTTTATATACGTTCAGGAAAACCGGGATCCGATGATCCCCGAAAAGGAAGCGAAACTGGGGCGCGCGGTCGTCGGACCCCCCCACATAGTCCACGAGCCCTTTATACTCGTTGACCGTCTGATAGCCCAGGAGAAGCAAGTTGTAATCCGGGTTATCGGCGACATTGGACGCAACGGGTGAGATAACGGGGAAGACCTCGTAAGAGGCGCCAGGGATGGGCTCACAAACACTGCGGGAAATCAGCGGAAGATAGACCCGATAGGTCGCCTGGGGACTGGGGGAGGTCGGGAGAGCCGGGGAGAGGGGAGGGGTGGGATTCCCCTCCGAAGCCCCGGCGAAGATCTGCGCCAGTCCAAGGACTACCGCCCCGATGGTTCCTGTGATCCACGGATGTTTCCCGGGCATTCGAACCTCCCGGTTCGAGATCGAACGGCTCGGTGAGCGTTTCGGAGGGGGAGAGCGCCTTCGGCGCTTGGTTCTGCGTTCAAGGCGTTAACGAACCTCCGCTTCCGGCTCCCAGGCAGCCATGGTCTGGGTGTTGCTCGAGGCCACGAAGAACGACCATGTGTAAGCCTGCCCGTTTACCGTGAGGGAGACGGTGTAGCGCGAGCCCGGGTTCAGGGGATCCCGCGGGATCAGAACCACGGCGTCCCGGCTGTCCAGGATGGCCCGGCCCAGGGACTCCTGCGCTGAATCCTTTGGGTTCCTGTAAGTGGTTTCATCGAATACGCAGTGCTCTACAGAGATTCCATCCCGCCACAGGGCGTGGCCGCTCACGCTGGGGGTCAGGGAGCCCGTCCCCAGAAGCAACAGGATGGGCAGGCCGGTGGGGGCGCTATAACCACATGAGGCCAGGGGATCCGGGTATTCCCCGACCTGGAAGGCGCGCAAAGGCGTGGTGCTTCCATCGCCGGGCCAGCGGATGGGGAAGGAGACGCCCACGACGCTGGATCCCCGGCCGCGGAGGATATCCAGGGCGGCTCCCATCTGCCATCCCCCATCCGCTTCCCGATACGCTCCATAGCCGACCCGGATCAGCTGAGGATCCAGCATGCCCACCGCATGGAAGGGGGCCTGCATCCATACGTCGATGGCATCGCTGTCCGGAGCGGTGGCACTAACGCTGACCATGACATTCGCATTCCGCCCGCACTCATCCCCTTCCGGGGTATACCACCGGTTCTGGGGATCCTCCCCATGCGTGATGATATCGTTTTTCACCATATATCGGGCGTGCTTCCAGCATCCATCGTTCCAGGCGGGCTCTTCGATCACCGGCGGCAGCCCGGCCATGGCGCGATAGGCATTCAGGCGGGAAAGCCACTCGGCGGGAAGAGACGTCGGCGCGCGGAGCACTAAGGGGAGGAAAACCCGATGGGTCAGCGCGCTCTCCGCAGCCTCCACGCGAGCTGCTGTCTCGACCGGAGCCATGGCGGAGAGACCATGGGCGTTCCCTCTATGAAGAAACAGCCCCAGCCACACCAGCCCCGCAATCCCCCATCCGATTCCCCACCGCCGGATCATCGTCTCCGACCTCGGGTTTGAAAAATGTTGGTTATGGCCATTTTACGAAGCGGGATGGGGATTGTCAATTCTGGGAAGGGGTTAACCAGGGCTTTTCGGAGGTAGGGGTGACGCCGGGGGCCTCCTCGGGAGGGCTTGACTTGAGGGAGGAGAGGCCATCTGGCCGCCTGGATCTGGATAGAGAAGCCCGGCTGTGCCCGTCCGATTCCGTGGGCCGGTGGGAGGCGCAAGCGCTGGCCTCCCGGGGGAACATCCCCGGACCGGCTGGTTAGGGATCTGGTCAAACCATCCGGGCCCCCAAATCGCTCATCGGGGGCCCGGGATGCTGGCGGAGGGGGTGGGATTCGAACCCACGAGGGGCAGAAACACCCCTACGCGCTCTCCAGGCGCGCGCCTTCGTCCACTCGGCCACCCCTCCGGGCATTCTAATTATACCAGATTCGGCGTTCGGAGGGGCAGGCGGGAACGCTCTATTCGCCCTGCAAATGGAGAAGCTGCTGGAGCGCCCGGCGCCCGAAATCCCCGCGGGGATCCAGGAGGATGGTCTGCTCCAGCAGGCGGCGGGCTTCTTCGCGCTGGCCCTTTGTGGCCAACACCATGCCCAGGCGGTAACGGACCGATGGCCGGTTCGGGTCCATTCGGAGGGCCTGGCGGAGGAGCCGCTCCGCTTCTTCCCACTCTCCGCGAAGGTAATGGGCCCATCCCATCCATTCGTAGCCTTCCACTCGCTGCGGGGCCCGTTGCAGGATCTCCCGGGCGGCCTCGATGCCTTTCCCGATCCAGACCTGATGGCCCAGATACAGGGTGGCCAGCATGATCCAGATCTCCACGTTCTCCCGATCCGCTTCCAGGGCCTGGCGGAGCCAGCGCTCGGCCGTCAGGAGATCCCCAGCCAGCATGGCGGCGCGCCCTCGCTCCAGCGCATAAAGGGGATCCGGATCCAGCTGGTAGGCGGCGGCGAATTGCCGCTGGGCTTCATGGTATTGCCCGTGCTCCAGAAGATAAAGGCCCCGGAAATAGTGCACTTCAGGGGGAATCGCGGAGCCCGGGCTGGCCCGCTGGAGCCATACCGTTCCATCCAGCCCCAGGCGCCCCAGGGCGTAACCGAGGGCGGCCATCGCCACGGGATCCTCCGGGTGCTTCTGGACCCAGCGGTCCAGGGCCAGTCGGGCTTCTCCCCAGTATCGCGCCCCCAGCAGCGCAAAGCCCCATCGGCGCAGGGTTTGATCCCGCGAGCTCTCCGCGCATGAGCGGTGCAGGGCGCATGGCGCGGGCAGGAGGTCAGCCCAATCTTTCCACGGGGAGGGAAGGAGGATCAGGAGGATCCGGGCCGCTTCCGGATCGTGGATCCCCTCCAGGAGGCCCCATCGGAAGCGGATCTGTCGGTCATCGGGGTGATAGCGGGCTCCGGTTTCCCAGGCCCTCCGTGCGTCCTCTTCATCGCCGAGGGCCATAGCCGCCTCCGCCCAGCGCTGGAAGGCCTCTCGATCGGCGGGCGTGCGCAGCGCCCAATCCCGCCAGCGGGCGCGCGCCGGTTCCCATTCCCCGCGCAGCGTGGCGATCTCCGCCAGACCCCGGAGCGCCCATGGATCCCCAAGTTCCAGGGCGCGCCGCCAGGCTGCCTCTGCCTCCTCCAGCTCCCCCAGGGCTGTGTGCGCGCGGGCGACCCGATGCCAGACCGCCGGGTCCATCGGGCGCAGGGCCCGGGCGGCCTGATAGGCCTGCTGCGCCGAAAGACCCTGTCCCTCCGCCCAGAGCGCATCCCCCTCACGGATCCAGCGCGCCGCTGGGATCCCGGCGGGGTCCAGGGCGAGCAGCATGGAGAGCGCGATCAGCCCGCCGATCCGCAGGCCTCGCCGCATGGAAGATCCCGGCAGGCGCTGGCGAAACCATGTCCAGAGAATGCGGGTGGAATTAAAATTGAAGCAATCGCGAAGGGCGACCCGGAGGCCGCCCATGCGGTCCGAACGTTTCTCCAGGCTGGCATCCTCTCCGGGGAATGGAACCATGGCGCTACGGGTGGCCATTGTGGGGGCCGGCGCGGCCGGCCTGGCGGCGGCTTATGATCTGACTCGCGCAGGAGCCCGGGTGGTCGTCTATGAGGCGGCATCCCAGGCCGGCGGGCTGGCCTCCGGCTTCAAAGCGGAAGGCTGGTCCTGGTCTCTGGAGCGATTCTACCATCACTGGTTCGCCTCCGATACGGAGATCCTTCGCCTGATCCGGGAGCTGGGCCTGAGCCATCGGGTGCGGTTCCCCCGCCCGATCACGGCGGTCTGGTATCAGGAGCGACCCTATCCCTTTGACAGTCCCCTGGCAGTCCTTCGTTTCCCCGGCCTTTCCCTGATGGAGAAGCTCCGGATGGGCCTGGTGATCGCCTATCTCCGCCTGACCCCGCGCTGGGAGCCGCTGGAGCGGGTGACCGCTCATGAGTGGCTTCCCCGCTATATGGGACGGCGGGCTTATGAGCGGATCTGGCAGCCGCTCCTGGAGGGGAAGTTCGGGGATGCCTACCCGGAGATCAACATGGCCTGGTTCTGGGCGCGTATCCATAAGCGCAGCCCGCGCCTGGGGACCTTCGAAGGGGGCTTCCAGGCGTTTTTCGATCTCCTGGTGGAACAGATCCGCCGCCAGGGCGGCGAGGTCCGTCTGTCAACCCCGGTGTTCCGGCTGGAACCGGCGGAGGGAGGGTGGAACGTGGAGGCGGCGGACGGCTCCGCGCTTTACGATGCCGTGATGGTCACCACCTCCCCGCGCCTGCTGGCCCGGCTGGTTCCGGCGCTGCCGGCTTCTTATGTGGGCCAGCTGCTGGCCCTGCGGTCCCTGGGAGCGGTGGTCCTGATCCTGGCCCTGGATCGCCCGCTCACCCGCGGGGTTTACTGGATCAATCTGCCGAAGCGGGCCGGATTCCCCTTCCTGGCCCTGGTGGAGCATACGAACTATGTTCCGGCGGAGCACTACGGCGGGGAACATCTGGTCTATTGCGGGGATTACCTTCCGCCGGATCATCCGTATTTTTCCATGTCACCGGAGGAGCTCCTGCGGATATTCCTGCCGGCGCTCCCGCGCTTTAACCCATCCTTCCGGCCGGAGTGGGTCCGTCGCTGCTGGGTCTTCCGGGAGCCCTACGCCCAGCCGGTGGTTCCGGTGAACTACTCCCGGATGATCCCGGATCTGCGCACGCCCCTGGTCGGCCTGTATTTCGCCAGCATGAGCCAGGTGTATCCGTGGGATCGGGGGACGAACTATGCGGTGGAGATGGGCCGGCGCACGGCCCGTCTGATCCTGGAAGATTGGGCCCGGGGCCGCCTGAAGTTGCGAATGCCGGTAGGGGTCGCGCCGGTTGGGGCTTCGATCGATGCGGAGGGGTTCCATGGCGGATGAGGAGCTTCTGTCCATCCTGGCCGCCCAGCCCTTGTTCCGCCGGCTGGATCCTGAAGAGCTGGCCCGGGTGGCGGCGCGGGTGAAGGGGAGAACCCTCGCCCCGGGTGAGGAGCTGTTCATTGAAGGCAAGACGTTCCCCGCCTATTTCATCCTCCGCTCCGGCCGCCTGGCCCTGCTGCGCATCGACGCGGATGGCGTCGAGCGTTTGATCCGTCACCTTCAGCCCGGGGAAGGGATCGGCGTTCACGCCCTTTTCTTAAACGATCCGCGGGATGTGACCGCCATGGCCATCACGCGGGTGGAGGGCTGGCTGCTGGAGAAATCGGAGTTCGACGCCCTGCTGGCCGAGCATCCGGATCTGATTCATCGCCTGGAATTGCCCCCGGATGTGGAGGCGCGCCTGCGGGCGCCCCGTTTTCCGTGGCTGGAGCCGGAGGAGCAGGTGCTTGCGGCCATCCATCGGCACTGGTTCAGCGTGATCCCGGTCCTCCTTCCACCTCTGGTGCTCCTCCTGGTGTTCATCGTGCTGACCACCTTCCTGGCGGCGGAACTGGGCTGGTGGCCGGCGCTTTTCCTCAACGCGATCCCCCTGATCCTCCTGGGCGCGCAGGTCTGGAACTGGTGGGACGATCAATATATCCTCACCACGCGGCGGATCGTTCACATCGAACGGGAGCGCTGGCTGTATGTGTTTCCCGGTCCGGAAACCCGACAGGATATGCCACTGGACCAGATCCAGGAGGTCCAGATCCTGCGGCGCACCCCGCTGGCCAGCCCGTATCTGTTCGATTTCGGGGATATCGAGGTGGAAGCGTTCAGCGGGCGGGTCGCCTTCTCGAACCTGCCCCAACCGGATGGGATCCGCCGCCTGATCTATGAGCAGATCGACCGTCTGCGGGCGCTGCAGCAGGCGCGCCAGCGCTACCGTCTGCAACAGGAGTTGCGCCATCGCCTGGGGCTGGCCCCGACTCCTCCGGAGGCCGCCCCCGCTTTGTCGACTCCTGCTCCCCCGGGTTGGGTGGAGCGGATCGGGCTCATCCTCCGAGCAGTGGCCCACTATCTGTTCCCGCCCCTTCGGGAGACGGCGGGCGATCGGGTGATTTACCGGAAGCACTGGGTGGCCCTGTTTCGTTCCATCGGGCTGGGGCCGCCGATGGCGCTGGGGCTGTGGGTCCTGGGATGGGTGCTGCATGCCCACCATGTCTGGCCGATCGATCGAATCGAGCCGGGGATCCGCTGGGGGGGGTTGATTCTCAGCGGGATGCTGCTGGGGATCTGGTGGTGGTGGCGCTATGAGAACTGGCGGAACGACGAATACATCCTGACCCCCACTCAGCTGATCCTGTCCCAGCGTCTGCCGATGTTGATGCGGGAGGAAACCCAGACGGCCAACCTGGCGCGCATTCAGAGCGTGGAGTATACGATCCCATCGATCCTGGCCCGTTTGCTCAATTACGGCCATGTCGTGGTGCGCGTCCCGGGCGGGGATTTCTACCTGCAGTATGTCGGGAGCCCCCGACAGGTGCAGCAGGAGATCACCCGGCGGATGGAGGCTTACCGCCGTCGTCTGCAGGAGGAGGAAGCCGCGCGGCAGCGCCGAAACGTCGTGGATACCATCGCCGCTTACGATCGCCTCCGTTTCGGCCCGCCCGGGGTGGGAGGAGGTCATGGGGCTTTGCCCGGCGCCCAAGGCGGGCCACACTTCAGGTCGTGAAGCGATTGGAGGCGGCAGGAAGGGGCTTCCGCCCCGGCCTTTCGTCGCTGCGGAAGCGGCTTCTCGGGCGATCCCCATGCCTCCAACCGGATGGGATGGCGAAGAAGGGGAGGATGGTTGTTCATCCCGCAACATCTCGGTCGACCCTCTTCAGGAGGAGACCCGATGAGCATTTTCGACCTGTTCTGGATCTTCCTGATTTTCAGCACTATGTTCCCCGCTATGCAGCGTCGGCTTCTCGAGGAGGCCCGCGCGCGGCTGATCCGCCAGATCGAGCGCCGGCGCGGCACGCGCCTGATCACGATGATCCATCGTCAGGAGACCATCGGGTTCTTCGGGCTTCCCCTCTCCCGTTACATTGATATTGAGGATTCCGAACAGATCCTCCGGGCGATCCGGCTGACCCCGCCGGATATGCCCATCGATCTGATCCTCCACACCCCGGGCGGCCTGGTTCTGGCCGCCGAGCAGATCGCCCAGGCGCTGGTCCGTCATCCGTCGAGGGTGACCGTGTTCATCCCTCACTATGCGATGTCCGGTGGGACATTGATCGCGCTGGCTGCTGATGAGATCGTGATGGATGAGAATGCCGTGCTGGGCCCGGTGGACCCCCAGCTGGGTCAGTATCCGGCGGCTTCGATCCTGAAGGTGGTGGAGACCAAGCCGCTGGCGAACATTGAGGATCATACCCTCATCCTGGCGGACATCGCCCGCAAGGCGATGGAGCAGGTGCGTTCGACGGTGGTCGAGCTGCTCACCGCCAATGGGATGGATGCGGAGCGGGCCGCGGTGATCGCGGAAGCCCTGAGCAGCGGACGCTGGACGCATGATTATCCGATCTCGGTTCGGGAAGCTCAGGCCATGGGGTTGCCGGTTCGGGTTGGATTGCCCGAGGAGATCTACCATCTGATGGAGATGTTCCCGCAAGCCACCCCGCGGCGACCTTCGGTGGAATACATCCCGGTGCCCTATCGCCACGAGGGCCCTGCTCCTCGATCGCGTTAAGTGGACGTCGGAGGCCCATTGAACCCTGGTCAGGGGAGGGGCGGCCTCCCACGAGGGCATCCACGGCGCGGGGAGGCTGCCGGCGTCATCCCTCCGCTCCGCTCATTCGTTCGCGACCGAAGGGGCCGAACGGTGTTCGCAGGGGCCGATGTTATACTTGATAGATGTGGAGGGAGTGATGGCGCGGAGGGCCGCCGTTGCTCCAGCGTCCTCCGGGCGCGTCAGGCATTCGCTCGATCGAGGCGACCTGAATGACCCTGGTCCTGCTGATCCGACACGCGGCGAACGATTCCATGGGCCGGTGGCTGGCCGGGTGGACACCGGGGGTGCATCTGAACGAGGAGGGGCGTCGTCAGGCGGAGGCGCTGGCGGAGCGCCTGGGCTCCCTGCCCATCCGGGCGATTTACAGCAGCCCCCTCGAACGTGCGGTGGAGACGGCCGAGCCGCTGGCTCGCCGGAAAGGGCTGCAAATCCAGATCATGCCGGAACTGGGGGAAGTGCGCTACGGACAGTGGACCGGGAAGTCGCTGAAGCGGTTGCGACGTCAGAAGGCCTGGCAGCGCCTGGTGAGCGTGATCAGCCGGGCCCGTTTTCAGGACGGCGAGGCGATGGTCGATCTGGTGGCCCGGGCGATCAAGGCGGTGGAGACCATCGTCAGTCGCCACCCGCGGGACGTGGTGGCCCTCTTCACCCATGCCGATCTGATCCGCGCGGTGACCGCCTATTATCTGGGGATGCCCCTGGATCTTTACCATCGGCTGATGATCGCGCCCGCCTCTGTGACGGTTTTCTGGCTGGCGGAGGGGCCGCCGCTGCTCCTGCGGCTGAACGATACGGGCCCGCTGCGCTGGCCTCTGGAGGATCTGGCGCATCTCTCCAGGCGACGAAAGCGCTGAAGCCGTATCCGGTTTTCCCGGCAACGGTTTCCGGTCATCACCCGTGAGAACAGGACGGAGATGCCTCGATTGATTTATGATCTGCGGCCAGTCGATCGGATCACGGCGGACGCGGTGGGCGAGCCAGGGCGGCGGACGTTTTATATCCAGGCCCGTCAGGAGGATATCCTGGTCACCATCCTCTGCGAGAAGGAGCAGGTGCGGGCCCTGGCCCATTCCCTGGAGGAGCTCCTGGAGGAGATCAACGAGAAATACCCGCGTCCTCTGGGGCGGGAGCCCGATGAATCCGAGCTCCAGCTGGAAGAGCCCCTGGAGCCCCTGTTCCGGGCCGGGCGCATGGGGCTGGGCTATGAGCCCCGGGAGGACTGGGTGGTCCTGGTGATCCAGGAGCTGGCGGAAGAGGATCAGGACCCGGATCGGCTGCGGGTGGTCCGTTTCTGGGCGACCCGGGAGCAAATGCATGCCCTCAGCCGCCACAGCGCGGATGTGGTCGCCCGGGGCCGACCCCTCTGCCCTCTGTGCGGCCGCCCCATGGATCCCGAAGGGCATATCTGCCCTCGCCGGAACGGCAAAGCGGTCGTGTTTTAGGGCGACGCCGCCGGTCCTTTCTGGAGGGTCCTGGAGGCCAGGCGGGGCGGCGAAGCGGCTCGCCTCGCTCTCTGAACCGGATGGACGTGCAACGGAATCATCCACGATGGGAACGGTTTCCCGCCGACCTCACGCCAGGGTTGCGCGGAGGATTCCCAATCCCCTGCCCCCGGAAACGCCGAAGGAAGCGGTCCTCCGCTGGCTTCAGGAAGGGGAGATCCAGCTCCTGGGTCTGGTCCCCTGGGGATCCAATGCGACCTTTCTCGTGGCTGTCGTCCATGAGGGGGTAACGGGGCTGGCGATCTATAAGCCCCAGCGGGGCGAAGAACCCCTGTGGGATTTCCCGCATGGCACGCTGTGGTATCGAGAAGTCGCCGCCTATGTGGTCAGCGAGGCCCTGGGATGGGGGCTGGTGCCCCCCACCGTGCTGCGACGCTCCGGCCCCTATGGTCCGGGGGCGCTCCAGCTTTACATCGAGGCCGATCTGGAGGAGAACTATTTCACCTTTCGGGACGATCCCGCGTTGCAGCCGGTTCTGATGCGGCTGGCGGTCTTCGACCTGATCACCAACAACGCAGATCGCAAGGCGGGCCATTGTCTGCGGGATCGCAATGGGCGGATCTGGGCGATCGACCATGGGATCTGTTTCCATGTGGAGCCCAAGCTGCGTACGGTGATCTGGGATTACCGGGGGCAGCCGATCCCGCAGGACATCCTTCATGAGGTTCAGGCGTTCTATCAGCGGCTGCGGGAGGATGAGGGGTTGCGCTGGGAGCTGGCCCGTCTGCTGAGCCCGGAGGAGATCGCCGCCCTGGAGGAACGAACCGCCGCCCTCCTCAAACACCCCGTTTTCCCCCACCCCGGGCCCTGGCGCTCCGTGCCGTGGCCGATGATTTAAGGGGGATCCGAAAAGCGGCCTGGCGGCCTGCGAAGGAGAGTGGTCCTATTTCTGTTCCAGCCTTCCCTTCAGCTGTTGCTGCAGGAATTGAAGCTCCGGGCTCTTGATCTCTTTCAGCCGATCGACCAGCTGCTTAAAATTTCGAAGCCTATTCGTAATCACCCGGTGCAGGTCCGCCTCCTGATCCGGCAAACCGAACTGCTGGACATCAATTTGATTTCGACGGGCCACCTCCAGTCTCGGGCAAAGGATCAGAATGAGATGCCCTCGCTCATCATCCCGAAGCACCCGGATGTTAAAGGCGCCTGCTTCTCCTGCCACCTGTGAACTCACCGAGCTCAGGCCCCGAAGATAGTGAGGCTGGAGGCTGTGTGGATCCTCGTCCATGATGGCGATCGCATTCTGTAAGCGTTGCAGGCGCCTGCATATATTTCCTTTGCCGCTATGGTGGAAGATCCGCATGCCGGGGATTTCCAGCGCACGGATCAGCACCTCGTCCGGCTTGCATTCGACAAGGATCCGTCTGGGGTGCTGGCTCATCGTTCCTCAGGCTGTCCCAAAAATCGTTCCAGATCGAAGAAAAGATCCGCCCCGATGTCCATCAGCTCCTCGATCTCGGTTGCTTCCAGCATCCGAACCCGGGTTTGTGATTCCTTCCAGTAAGTGAAAAACACACCCACTTCCTCTCGCCTGGCTTTTTCAAGAATAGGCAGAAGGAAATAAGGGTTATGGGTAGAAATGAAATACTGATTGGATGAATCCATCGCGATCCGTTCCGCCAGATACTTGGTGTGATATGGGAAAGCATGCGCCTCGGGCTCCTCCAGGATCAGGATCGCGTTCTGGTTCGATTCGATGGCGACGAGGTGAAAGATCAGCCGCTGCAGGGTATCCGAGAGCACCGTATACGGATGAGCGATGATGACTCCATCCACCTCTTTCTGGATTTCGATCCTGGATTCCTGGGGTTTCAACACGATGCGGAGATCGTATTCCTTGAGGAGATCGGCCACGAGCTGGCGCAGGCTTTTGCGGGTGAGCAGAAGCTGCATCAAATTCTCCCCCGCCACAGGGCGCAGGAAATCCGATTCCCGTCCTGGGAACCGGGTCAACGGGCGAAAGCGATAAAACCGGAAGGGGGATGAGGATGGAGGGCTTCCCCCGCCGTTCGCCAGAGCGCCGTCCAGGGAATACCGGTAGGAGAATGCCATCTCGGGGCCTTGGGCATCCAGGCGAAAGAGATCTCCTTCCGCTTTCAGCGTCCATTGATAGGATCCCGCGCGAACCTGAACGGCGCTCTCCACATCCTCGTCATAAAACAAATTGGAAACGGTTTCGCATCGGATCGCCGTTTTCAAATCGCGCTCGTAAGGCACGGAGAAGATCCCCATGGCCTCGAGGAGATTGGATTTCCCGGTATTCGGGGGACCGATGAAGAGGTTCACCCGACGGCAGGGGAGATCCAGCTCCTTGATGGATTTAAAGCGATGAATCTCCAGAGACGAGATCCTCATCGCGCGCCATCCCGTCCGGATTTCCAGATACAGGTCGCCCGGATCCTCTTTTTGAGTATAACCCGGAAGCCGGATCTCCGGTGTCCGAATGGACGCCGCTGGCCTTAAGTTCGGTAAGGCGGGATGGCTCCTTCCCCTTTCCTCAAGTCGCCAGGTGAGGTAGAGAGAAATTTAGGGACGGGTGTGCCCCTCTTGCGCCCTGCTCTGAGAGTTTCCATGGAAAAACCTGCGCCGGCGATCCTGCGGATCAGGGCTCAGGACCCCGGGCGGATGACCACGGGCACGGCGTGTTGCTCGTCTGTCCCATCCGGGAAGGTGCTGCCGAGCAGCCGGCCCCGCCCCCGGGGCTGGACGTAGCCGTCGTTCTGGACGACCCGCGCCCGGAGCACGTGTTCTCCGGTCTCTGGATGCTCCCATCGATAACGCCAGACCGTCCAGACATAGGGTGTGGGCCCCCGGATGAGCTCGGCCTCCTGCCAGCTCCGGCCGTCGTCCACGCTGACCTCCACCCGGGCGATCCCGACCGGGCCGGAGAAAGCGATGCCCCGGATCTCCACGGGCTGCGCCGGGATCATCCCGGAGCCCGGGTGATCGATCCGAGAGTTCGGTTTGATGATGGCTTCCTTCGACCAGCCCTGGGCCTCCCAGTAACCGATATGTTCCCCTCGGATCAGCTCGATGCGGGTGATCCATTTCGGCTGCTTCATGCCGTAACGGCCCGGCCACAGAGCCCGCAGCGGAAACCCGTGCTCCGGGGGCAGGACCTCGCCGTTCATCATGTAAGCCAGAAGGGAATGGGGATCACGGGCCAGGCTCACCGGGATGCTGGTGTGGTAGCCGTCGGCCGCATAGAGGACCACCTCCGTGGCCGTGGACCGCGCTCCGGCCATCTCGAGGAGATCGGCCATGCGCACTCCTTTCCACACGGCGTTGCCGATCAGATCGCCGCCCACCGGATTGCTGATACATTCCAGGGTGCGCATCTCGATGACCGCGGGCATGGAGAGGAGATCCGGGTAGGTCAGGCGGAGCGGGCGCTCCACTTCCCCCGTGATCTCCAGCGTCCAGGCCCCCGCATCCACCCGGGGAACGGTGCCGTATTTCACCTCGTAGAACACGTGGGTAGGGGTGATGGGAACCGAGGATTCGATTTCCCAGCGCTCGGGGCCGGGGAGCTGAACCGGCACCCGGGTGGAAGGGAGGGATTCGTCCGGCGAGGATTCAGGCAGGGGAATCCGACGGGCGCAGGCCGCCGCGGCGGCCCCCAGGGCCCCGCCGATTAAAAATCGCAACACTTCCCGCCGCCGCCAGAGCATTGGAGGCTCCTCCCGCCGTTTGGGAGGGCTGGGGATCAGCCGTGGGATCGATCCCTCAGGGGGGCGATCTTCCAGCGCCCGTAAGCGATGAAGCCGGACAATCCGCCCAGCACCGCGTTCATAAAGATGTTCTGAAACTCACCGCGGGCGAGATGCCATATGGCCGCGCCGATCATGATGAAAACCAGCCCCAGCGCGGCCAGTGGCGTCAGCCGGGTCTGAATCCGAACCACGCCGGGCAGGATCAGGCCGATCCCTGCCAGGATCTCGGCTGTGCCGCTCAGCTGATGCCAGATACGGGGAAGCTCATACATCCAGGCCATCGGAGCGGGCAGGCCCGGCGGCACGATCCAGTGGATGATGCCGGTGATGAAAAAATACACGCCGAGCACAACCTGGAGGAGCCAGAGGATCCCATGGATCATATTTCCCTTCATGGTTTCCCTCCCGTTCGCTCGAGCTGAGGGAAATCGATCCTGTGCCCATGGCTTCTTGCCCCGCATCCATAATATCCGTCCTGCTCTCTTCGTGCTAACCCTTTCACGGGCCCTTCGCTATCGGCCGGACATGCGCAACCGTTCTACCAGCTCCGCCGGCATGCGGGCGGGGGGCAGGCAGCGGGTGCCCACGCACACATAAGCGGCAGGCCATCCGTCCAGCGGGAACCCCTGGGCCTGGATCGCGGGCGCATCCTGGCGGGGATCCATGGGGATCACCACCCGGTGGAAGGGATCCCCGTGCCAGGCCGCCCGGAGCAGCCGCCGGGTCTCCAGGTCCTCGCGGGGGCCGATCACGTGGACTCGCACCGGCTCGGTGATGGCTCGATACACCGCCAGCCCATAGGGGGCCGCCGCGAAATCGTATTTCACATATTCCTGTTCGAAGGCCAGGAGCGTCCGCTCCGCAATCTCCCGAGCCCGGAGATCTCCAGTGAGGTCATACAGGGTCAGGTAGAACTCGGCGGCCGCCGCGTTGTCCTCCAGGGGTTTCTGCCGGATCCGCAACGCGCCGATGGCGTGGGGGTCCTCCGGCCGATCGAAAAAGCCGCCCCCCTCCGGATCGGCCAGCGCCGACTCCAGATAAGGGCGCAGCCGGAGCGCCCGCTCCATAAAGCGCCGCTCCCCGGTCCGCTGGAAGGCGGCCAGGGCGGCCCGGGCGTAGTGGATCTGATCGCCCAGGAGCGGAGGAACGCCCTTCGCGTCCGCCCGTTCCCCATGGATGTCCATGTAATGCACGAGGGCGCCGGTGGAGGCATCGAAGGCCCATTCCCATACGGCGTCGAGGTTCCGGAGGGCCATTTCCTGCAGCCGGTCTTCCTCCAGGATATCCGCGGCGATGAGCAAGGCCAGGGCCATCTGGCTATTCCAGTTCGTGTAGACCGTGCGATCCACCGCCGGCGGGGGGCGCATCGCCCGCTCCCGTCGGGAGAGCGCATAGTATTCTTCGTCCGCGTCCTGGCTTCCCCAGAAGACCTCGCGCTCCGGGTCATAGAGGGTCCGCTGGATATATTCCAGCGCCCGCACGGCCGCCTCTCGGAACCGCTCCTCCTCGAGGACTTCCGCCGCGTAGAGGTAGAGGGGGATCAGGCGGGCGTGATCCTCCAGCATTTTCTCGAAGTGAGGAAGGCTCCAGTCGCGGGTGGTGGAGTATCGGAACCATCCGCCTTCCACATGGTCATACATCCCGCCCTCGGCCATCCCGTGGAGGGTGCGGCGGACCATCTCGGCGAGCCGTTCGTCGCGACACCCGCCGCGGACGTATTCCACCAGCAGGAGGAGGCAGGCCTCCGGGTGGGGGAACTTGGGGGCCTCACCGAAGCCGCCGTAGACCGGATCGTAGGCCCGGGCGATCAGTCCGATCAGGTGCATGGGGATCGTCCATGAGAGCTGGGCGCCGGGTCGGGCGACTGGACGGCTCGCCTCCTGCCGGCGTCGGGCGATCTCCTGGGCCCGGCGCTGGATCTCGGAGCGATGGCTCCGGTAATACTGGAGCACCTGGAGGAGGACCTGGCGCATCTGCATCGGGGGGATATAGGTGGCTCCGGTGAGGATCTCGCCGTCCGGGGTCAGGAAAACTGTGGTCGGCCATCCGCCCATGTTGTAGCGGGCGTTGATGTCCGGCCGCCGGTCGGTGTCCACGCGGATGGGGACGAAATACGTGTTGATGAGCTCTGCGATCTCCGGGTCGGAGTAGGTGCCCGTGTGAACAGGATCGCCGGGGATGCCGCGATCCATCACGTGGCACCAGTGGCACCAGGTGGCGGAGATGCTCAAGAGGATGGGCTTGTCCTGCTCCTGGGCCTCCCGGAATGCGGCCTCGCCCCACTCCCGCCAGCGCACACGGGTCTCGCCCATCCCTGGCCTCCCTCACCGAAGCGCTCATTGAGTTCATCATAAAAGCGAGGGGTTAGGGGTGCAACTTTCCGGGTTTGAGGCGCGTCGAATGCCTTCGACCTTGCCAGCGGGAGCGTCGAAGGAATTCGACCTCGAGGGGCCTTCGGCCTTCTGGCCGGACTCCGCCGGCCAGAAGGCTTTCGCGTCGGCGCAGGCCGACGCCCGGCGCGGAGCGCCTCACAAGGCCGATTTCCATCGGCGCAAAAGGCCTTTCGGCCGGTGGCCGGCCGGCGCCGGCCGGAAAGCATCTTCGCGTCGGCGCGGGCCAACGCGGGGCGTGCCAGCGCTTGAGGAGACCCCTAAGATGAGAGGGTGGGAAGCGCCCAAGGTGCCCCGCATCCCTCATCTGGAAGGGAGGAGAGGCATCGATGGATCCCTCCGAAGAACCTCGCCGGGATTTCCCGGGTGGGCTGCGTTTGCCCGTGTGAGCGACCGGTTATAATGAGAGCCAGAGCGAACCAGGCGGGAGGTCGGGCATGCCTTCCCCATTCCCCGGTATGGATCCCTATCTGGAGCGGCCGGATCTGTGGCCGGACTTCCACAGCAATCTGGCCTCTGAAATTCAGGCTCAGTTGAACCGCCAGATCACGCCGCGTTACTTCGCGCGCCTGTCGGTCTCGATCACATATGAGGTGGTGGAGATCGGGGAGGCCCATATCGTGCGGCCGGATGTCTCGATCCATCAGCTTTCCCCTTCTTCGGAGGCGGGGACCTCCGTAGCCATCCCGCCGGCCCCCGTGAAAAGCCGGATCCCCCTGGAGGTGCCGTTGCGTCTTTACAGCGTCGGGATCCGTAAGACGGACACCGAACAGCGGGTGACGGTGATCGAGATCCTCTCGCCGGTGAACAAGCGGGTCGGGATGAGGCCCACGCCGACTACCTGCGCAAGCGGCGGGATCTCTTGCGGTCCGCGGTTCATCTGCTGGAAATCGATCTGCTGCGGGGCGGGGAGCGCCCGCCCCTGGAGGACCCGGTGCCTCCTGCTCCCTATTACGTGATCCTGAGCCGGGCAGACCGCCGGCCGACGGTGGAGGTGTGGCCGATCCGGCTGATGGATCCGCTGCCGGTGCTTCCGGTTCCGCTGCTGGAGCCTGATCCAGATGTGCCGCTGGATCTGGGGGCGGCGGTGGCGACGGTCTACGAGCGCGGGGCTTACGGGGTGCAGATCGATTACCGTCAGCCTCCTCCCCCGCCCCCCTTCTCGGAGGAAGAGATGGCCTGGCTGGATGCCCGGTTGCGGGAACGGGGCTATCGATAGGCCAACCGGGACGGTCGGGCTCCGTAGAAGCGTTTGGGAACCGCTGTGGAGCGAGCCCCAAGTAGCTCCTGTTTATGAAGCGACGGCCGCCGCCTGGCGTTCCATCTCCGCCCGCTGGCGGCGCAGCTCCGCCAGGGTCTTCTCGGTCGCTTCCATCAGGGCCATCAGCTCCTGGCTGGAGCGATCGAAGGCCCGCCCCAGCACCCGCAGGAACAGCATCAGGATCCCCAGCCCCCGCTGGACGTCGGGATCCCCCAGCGCCTTCACCAGGGAGACCGGCCCCATGCGGGGCAGCTCCTTCATGCGCTCCGGCGTCAGCTCCCGGTTCAGCTCCTCCACCAGGCGGCTCATCATCACCGTGATCAGGGTGGGCTCCACCATCTCCACCACGTGGAGCAGATACGCCATGTTGGCCCCGATCTTCAACAGACGGGGGTCCATCAAATAGGACAGGGAATCGGGGAGCAGCTCCACCACGTCCTCGAGGAGGGTCAGCGCCCCGGTCTCGTTCATCCGGATCAACAGGGAAAGGGCCCGTTCCAGGGCTTCCTGGGCCTTCGGGTCCTGAAGGGTTTGCTCTGTCATGGCCGCATGCCTCCTGCCTCGAGTTCAGCTCAGATACGTGGCGAACCACATGGACTCAAAGAGCATCTTGGTCAGGCGGATGGCCTTGCTGCGGCCCAGCACGCCGCAGGAAGGCGGGCCGGACAGATCCAGGATGCGGGTGAAGTCGCACATGGGCAGCACGGCGTCGTCGCCGAAATCCATGATGCACATCGCCACGGGGGTGAAGCTCTCGCCGATGTAGGCGCCCTTGAGCTCGGCCAGGATCTGGTTGGCCACGAACTCCGCCTGGAAGTGGGCGACCACGCCGGCCGCGGGCAGGTTGATGGCCGGGTTCACCATATCCCCGATGGCGAACACATCGGGGTCCGCCATGCACCGGAACGTCTGCGGATCCACCAGCGGGAAGCCGGCCGGGGTGAGCAGCCCGGGGCACATCCCGGCGGAGCTCGGCCGATGCGGCGGGACCATGATCAACAGGTCAAAGGGGATCTCCCGCCCATCCTGGCCGATGAGCCGGCGGCGCTCCGGATCGATGGCCTGGGCGTTGAAATTCCCCTCGAAGCGGACCCCCTTGCTGGACAGGATCTCGGAGATCACGCCGCTGATGGCCGGCCCCATGGCCGAGAGGGGCTGGGGATGCGGATGGGCCAGGATGATTTCCGATTGGCTCCGCAGCCGACGGGCGCGGAGGGCGAAATCCAGCTGCCCGGCGATCTCATAAGGGGCGGGGGGACAGCGGTAATAAGGCCCCGAGACGCCGATCACGATCCGCCCCCCTTCGAACCGCTGGATGGCCTCCCGCATCCGGAGGGCCCCCTCGAGGGTCCAGGGATGATGGGCCACTTCGAAGCCGGGCATGAGATCCGGCTTGATCTCAGCGCCGAGGGAGACCACCATCAGGTCATAGGAGAGCTCTTGCCCGTTCACCCGAACCCGCTTCTCGGGGATGCGGATCTCCTGCACCTCGCCCTGGATCACGCGGACGCCCTTCTTCTCCAGGTTCTTCAGCGGTCGGCGCACCTGTTCCGGCTCTTTGAAGCCCAGGGCCACCCATGGGAAGGAAGGCATGAAGTAGTGATAGGGGCTGCGATCCACCAGGAGGATCTCGTGGTCGGTCCCACGCAGGCCGCGGGCCAGCTTGTTGGCGACCACCAGGCCGCCGCTGCCGCCACCCAGGATCACGATCCTCGCCATCGGTCACCTCCAGGCCGGGAAATCGGAGGGGGAACCTTAGCAGGTTTTCCCCATATCTTTGGATGCAGCCCCCTGGGACCGGTGACATCTCTCCAGAAGGAGATCTGGAGCCTCACTGGGGTTGTTTAAAGAGGGGAGAGAAAAGGGGGTTGCTTTCGGCGGCTTCGGCTCCCGGACAGGTTCCGCGGTTACGCCTTGCCCGGGATGCGGGATCCCCGCAGGCAGCCCTGGGCCTCTGCGAGGAGCGCGCGCCAGGAGGACCAGTCCGGATCCCTGGAGGCTTCCTGGAGCAATCGCTCCATCGCCATACGGCCGGGGAAGGATCCGATGACACCCCAGACGGTGCAGGCCAGGGCGCCGGCGGCGTTGCCCAGAAGGGCGGCCACCTCGGGGCGGGTTCCGCATGCCATGCCGAACAGGAATCCGGCATTGAAGGCATCGCCCGCACCGGTCGTGTCGCTCACCGGAACCCGAAAGGCGGGGACGGCGATATCCTCGCCTTCGCGCCCCAGCAGCCGGCACCCCTGTTCCCCGCGCTTCAGGGCCATCCAGCGCAAGCCCGGGGCTTCGTCGAACCCCCGGCGCGGCTCGGGTCCGAAGAGGATCCAGGCCTCCTTTTCGGTGAGCAGGAGGATGTGTGTCCGATGCAGGGCTCCCCGCACGGCCTCCGGGGCCATCCGGCAGGCCGGCAGCCCGGGGTCCAGGGCGCATCGTAGGCCGTGGGCGGCCGCTTCTTCCAGCAACGCCATGGCTGTGCGGCGCAGGGGGCTTTCTTCCAGGAGGGCATAGCCGGAGAGGTGGAAGAAAGCGGCGCGGCGGAGGCGGGCGCGGTCTTCCTCTCGAAGCGCGGCGAAGCGGCTGGCGCCGCGGTAGGAGAGCATCGTCCGCTCGCCGTCGGGGGTGACGAGGATCGTGATGATTGAGGTGGGGGCTTCAGGGCGTCGCTGTATGCTGCGGACATCCACCCCGCTGGCGGCGAGCTGAGCGCGCACCCATTCCCCCAGGGGATCGATGCCGACGGCGCCGATCAGAGCGGTGGAAAGCCCCAGGGCGGCGGCCACGGCGGCCGTGTTCGCCGCCGACCCTCCGGCCCGGAGGATCATCCGCTGGACGTGGGCATCTCCGCTGGGCTCGGGGAGCCCGGGGAGCGCCAGATAGAGATCCACTGTGACATCGCCGATGGCCAGCAGCTCCAAGGGCGAGCTCGGTCCTTATAGATGGGCGAGTCCCAATAAGGGGAAAGGGCATCACAAGCTCGTGGCCTTCCGCGCCCGGGCCAGGGCGCGGCGCACCGCTTCCGCCGGGGTGGAGACCCGTTCGATCGGCACGGTCACGCCGGGGCGATGGAGGACCCATGTCTCCAGGCCGATCACGGGGATGCCCCATTTGAGGGCCAGGGCGATCTCCGAGAGGGTGCCGAACTCCCCGCCGATGGCGATCACCGCCTCGGCGGCGCGCACGACGAGGGCATTCCGCGCCTCCCCCAGCCCGGTGGGCAGGGGAAGACGCACATAGGGGTTGGCCTCTTCGGGATCGTTGCCCGGAAGGATGCCAACGGTGAGCCCGCCGGCCTCCACGGCGCCCCGGCAGACTGCCTCCATCACCCCGCCGCGGCCCCCGCAGATCACCACCGCGCCGGCTGCCGTTAGCAGCCGCCCGACCTGTTCCGCCCAGGCCTCCTCCTGGGGGGTGGCCTCGCTGCTCCCCACCACCGCGATCCGGATCGGCCGGTCAACGTTCAAGGCGTTCCACTTCATCGGCAGCCCCCCGGCCCAGCTGTCGGGAACGCACGTAGGCGGCCCAGATGGCGCGGGAGATCACCGTGCGGAAGCCGCCCTTCTCCAGGTGATACAGGGCTTCCGCCGTCGTGCCGCCCGGCGAGGTGACCTGATTGCGCAACGCCGCCAGGTGCAGGCCGGACTGGCGAGCGTAGAGGGCGGAGCCGATGACGGTCTGGTAGACCAGCTGCTCGGCCACCCGTCGGGAGAACCCCAGGTGCACCCCGGCGTCCACCATGGCTTCCATAAACAGGAACACATACGCTGGCCCTGTCCCGGTCAGGGCCGTGGCCATATCCAGGTAGCGCTCGTCATCGACGTAGACCTCCTCGCCCATCGCCCGCATGAGGAGGACGGCATGTTCCCGCTGTCGCGGGGTCACCTCTTCCGTGGCCGTCCACACGGTGATCCCCTGACCGATCTGGGCGGGGGTGTTGGGCATGGCGCGGATGATGGCGGGGACCCCCAGGCCCTCCCGCAGGGTGGCGATGCGGACGCCGGCGGCGATGGAGAAGATGAGGGCTTCCGGGCGGATGTGGCCCCGCAGCTCCGGGAGCACGCGAGGGATCACCTGGGGCTTGACGGAGAGGACCACGATCTCGGCCTCGGCCGCCGCTTCCGGGTTATGCGTGGTCGTCCGCACGCCGTAGCGGCCCTGGAGCTCCAGCCCGCGTTCCGGCCGCGGCCCGCTGGCGATGATGTCCTGAGGATCGATCAGGTGATCGCGTAGAAGCCCGCGGATCATCGCCTCGGCCATCACCCCGCTGCCGATGAAGGCGATCCGCGGCAGACGCGCATCCTCCACCATCTGTTTCCTCCCTCCGGATCGAGCTTGCGCCATAAGGGCTTTTTCCAGCGATACACCCCGGATATGGGTCAATATAGGCCGCCTGGAGTTTCCAGCAGGTGGTCGCCTCTCCCCGTACGGTTTCGCTGCGGAGGAGGGTGGCCGTGAAACAATGCTCAGGCGGCATGGCTTCCATCCGCGGATGGCAGGTTGCGTTAAAGTATAGAGGAGGAAGATGAATGGAAGCAAGAAGGAGCCGGCGAAAGCATGGCGCATGTTATAATTACCCATTGCGCAGCCTCATGGGGAGGTTGATCCAAGATGCCCAAGCGGACTTACCAGCCTAAGCGGCGCAAGCGGTTGAAAGTGCATGGCTTCCTGGCCCGCATGCGCACCAAAGGCGGGCGGCGCGTGTTGAAGGCGCGGCGGTTGAAGGGCCGCTGGCGGCTGACGCCCCAATATGAGGGGGCCAAGCGGATTAACTGGAAGGGGAAGTATCGGGGGCCCTCCGGCCGTAAAGACTGAATGTCCCTCGAACCGTGGCTTCGCTGGTTCGCCTGCGTCACCGGAAGGCCATTGAGCGGGTCCTGCAGGAAGGACGCTCCTGGTCCAATGCGCTTCTGAAATTGAAGGCGGCCCCGAATGATCTCGGAGTCACGCGGGTGGCCGTGATCGCCGGGCGCCGTGCCATCGGCAAGGCGGTTCGCCGGAATCGAGCCAAGCGCCTGCTTCGGGAAGCCGCTCGCCTGCATCTCCATGAGATCCAGCCGGGCTGGGATCTGGTCCTCATCGCCCGCCCCGGTTTAATCGGGCGCAAGCGACAGGATGCGGAAGCCGCGCTGCTGGAAGCGCTCGCCCAATTGGGCTTGTTGCGAGAATAGGACGCCGTCTCACGGATCGTGCCTCCTGGGATTGGCAGTGGGAATGGGGATTCCCGGTTATCCTATTTGCAAGCTGGGAGATGCGGATGAGGAAGGGATCGGGATGGCGATGGACCCGTCTGCCGGCCTGGATCGCCCTGGGGCTTATTCGCCTTTACCAGCGGCTGATCTCTCCGCTGCTGCCGCCCAGCTGTCGCTTCTACCCGAGCTGCTCCCAGTATACCTATGAGGCCATCGCCCGCTATGGGCTGCTCCGGGGGGGATGGCTGGGGGTCCGGAGGATCGCCCGTTGTCATCCTTTCCACCCCGGGGGATACGATCCGGTGCCCTGAGGGAGAAGAGATCGGAATGCTTTCGGGGTGAGGGCCTCCCTGAACGGCTGGCGTCCGGCGAAACATCCAGGAGCTTCATTCAGGGTTGCTCCCCTTCTGGGGGTGGAAGTCCGGTTTCCATAACCGCTCTGGAGGACATGTCGTTGAAGGCGACGACGATGTCGTGGAAGACGCTGGGATGGATGGGGGTTCTCCTCACATTGGTGCTTGCCGGTTGTAGCGGCGCGGGATCCAGCTGGCCCGGGATTCAGGTGGCGGGGGATATCCTCTATGTGGCGGATCTCGATCACGTGCTGGCGGTTCAGGCTTCCTCCGGCCAGGAACAATGGCGGTTCCCCCCGAAGGGAGGAAACGCTGGGGCCTGTGGAGGCGCTTACCACGCTGCTCCCGCGGTGCTGGAAGGGTGGGTGATCATCGCGGCGGAGAATCCGGGAACCGGGGAAAGCCGCCTTTGCGGGCTGGTGCGGGGGAACGGAGCGCTCCAGTGGGTGTATCCCCCGTTGGATCAGCCCCCTCTGGGCCCGATTTTTGCGGGTCTGATCACCGATGGGACGCGGGTCTTCGTGGGGACCGGGGATGGATGGATGCTGGCCCTGGAAGGGGCGAGCGGCCGGGTCCTCTGGCGGACCCGTCTCCCGGAGGCGGGTCGGGGTGCGGCCCGGATCTGGGCCACCCCGGTCCTTTCGGGGACCATGGTCATCGTGGGGACAATGGATCATCGCCTGCTGGCCCTGGATGGGGAGAGCGGCGCGCTGCGGTGGCCGGCCCCCTTCCAGGCCCGCGGGGCGATCGCAGGCGCGCTGACGCTGGATGGAGACACGCTGTATGCTGGGGCCTTCGATGATCATCTTTACGCCGTGGATCCGGCCACCGGTCAGGAGCGATGGCGGTTTCGGGCCAACCACTGGGTCTGGGATGGGCCGGCGGTCGCCGGGGACCGGTTGATCGTGGGCGATATGAGCGGCCAGGTGTTCGCGCTGGACCGCCAGGGGCGTCCGCTCTGGCCCCAACCGTTCCAGGCGAACGGGCCGGTTCGCGCCCGACCTCTGGTGGTAGGGAACAGGATTTACGTCGCCGATGAGGCCGGCTGGATCCATCTGGTGAATCTGGAGGACGGGGCGAGGATCAAATCGGTCAGCCTGGCTCCGGGGCGCCTCCTGGCCGCTCCTGTGGCGGTTGCGGACCGGATCGTGGTGGCTCCAACCGGTGGGCCGTTCCGCCTGGTGGCGTTCCACCCGGATCTGACGGAGGCCTGGAAGCTGAGCCGCTAAAGGAGGAAATGGCCCTGAAGGAGTTTTCCCTCCCGCGAAGGGCCTGTTGAATCGTAAGGAGGTTCGATGAATCCCATCACGTTGGTGACGAACCTGCTGTTCTTCCAGCCGCTGGTGAATCTCCTCCTGGTGCTCTATGCCGCTCTGGGCCGGAATTTCGTGCTGGCGATCGTGGCCCTGACGGTGCTGATCCGTCTGTTGCTCTATCCGCTGATGGCCCAGCAGCAACGGGCGGCGAAGAAGATGCAGGAGCTGCAGCCCCGGCTCCAGGAGCTCCAGAAGAAATACGCCAAAGATCGGGAGAAGCTGGCCCAGGAGCAGATGAAGCTCTACAAAGAGGCGGGGGTCAACCCCCTCGGCGGCTGCCTTCCCCTGCTCATCCAGTTCCCCATCCTGATCGCCGTTTACCAGGCCATTATCCACGTCCTGGCCCTCAACCCCATGGCCGTCATTGACCTGGCCAAGCTGCTCTACCGATTCAATGGGTTCCCGGCCTTGGCCACGTTGCTTCCGATCCAGAGCCAGTTCCTGCTCTGGGACCTGGGGCGCCCGGAGCGGATTTTCATCCCGGTAGGGGGGATCCTCATCCCCTTGCCGATCATGACCCTGCTGGTGATCCTCACCACCTGGTGGTCCCAGAAGGTCATGACGCCTCCGAGCACGGATCCCCAGGCCCGCATGACCACCCAGCTGATGAACCTGTATATGCCCCTTTTCTTCGGGTGGATCAGCTATAACCTGGCGGTGGGGTTGAGCATTTACTTTATCGTCACGAACCTGATCTCGGTGATCCAGTTCGCCCTCGTCACGCGGGATTGGCGGGGCTTCCTGGCTCGTCGCTTCCCTCGAGGCCGCGAGATGCCAGCTGCTTCTCCTTCCTCGTCCTCGGGCTCCGCCCCTTCTGTGGAGTCCTCCCGACCGCGCCGGAAGACCCGGGGAGGCCGATGAGGGAATGGAAGTGGAAACCGCGCTTTCCCTCCCTCCATGCCGCGCGGCGGCACCGGGAGGGGAAGGGAAAGGAGGGGGAAAGCCTCTGATGCGGCGGGGCTCTTTCGCCCTCTGGAGCTCACGGAACAAACCCAGGCGGGAAGGGTGAGATGGATATGGAACTGGTGGTCAGCGGACCCACAATTGAGGCAGCGATCCAGGCGGGTCTGGCCCAGCTGGGTGTTCCCCGGGAGGCGGTGGAGATCGAAGTGCTGGATCCGGGGAGCCCGGGTTTTCTGGGCATCGGCGCCCGGGAGGCGCGGGTTCGCCTGGTGGTGCGGGAGACCGCCGCGCCGCTTCCAGGTCCAGCGCCGGAGCAGATTGAGGAGGCGGTCGCTCATGCGATCAGCGGCCTTCTCGCCTCCCTGGGGATCCAGGCGACCCTCTCTGTCGCCCCGGAGACGGTCGAGGGGCCGGAGGAGCGGGGGAATTATTCCATCTGGACGGTGCGGATTGAAGGCCCAACCGCGAGCCGTCTGATCGGCCGTCACGGCCGCACCCTGTATGCCTTCCAGACCCTGGCGCGGGCGATCGTCGCCCGGCGTCTGGGGGCTTTCATTCCTCTGGTCGTGGACATCAACGGTTATCGGGCCAAACGCGCGGAGGCCTTGCGCCGCCTGGCTTTGAAGAAAGCGGAGCAGGTGATGGCCACCGGGCGACCGGTGGAGCTGGAGCCCATGCCGGCCGCCGAGCGGCGGGTGATCCATATGGCCCTGAAGGACCATCCGAAGGTGACCACCTACAGCATCGGCGAGGGGGAGGAACGACGGGTGGTGATCGCGATGCGCTGGACCTCGGAGGGAAATGCGTAATTGGGAAGGCTGCGGAAGGAGCGCCGGGTTTGAGGAGGCAGCCGGTCGGGTTCCCCGCCCCATCATTCTCCCGAATCGGAGCGCCCATGGCTTCTGTGGATTATCTGATCATCGGGCATGTCTGTCGGGATCGAACGCCGTTCGGACCGATGTTCGGAGGGACGGCAGCGTATGCCGGTCGGACGGCGCTGGCCCACGGATGGCGGGTGGGGGTCCTGACCAGCACCGGGCCGGATTGGGATCCCCGGCAGGCCCTGGATGGGGCGCTGGTGATGAACCTCCCGGCGGAGCGGACCACGGAGTTCGAAAATCTCTATACCCCCCAGGGTCGGCGGCAGCGCCTTCACGGGGTGGCGGAACGGCTGCTCCCGGCAGCCGTGCCCCTCGAATGGCGTCATCCCCGCGTGGTTCATCTGGCCCCCGTTGCCGGGGAGGTGGATCCTTCCCTGCTGTTTCTGTTCGAAAACGCTCTCCGGGGGATCACACCCCAGGGCTGGATGCGGGCCTGGGATCGGGAGGGCCATGTCTATCCCCGGCCCTGGATGGAGGCCGAGCAGATCCTCCCCTATGCGGATGCGGTGGTCTTCAGCGAGGAGGACATCCAGGGGGATTGGGCCCTCGCTCGTCGCTGGGCCCGCCAGACCTCCATCTTGGTGGTCACCCAGGCGGCCCGCGGGGCCACCCTGTTCCAGGATGGGATTCCCTATTCGATCCCCGCTTATCCGGTGGAGGAGGTCGACCCCACAGGAGCAGGGGATGTGTTCGCGGCGGCCTTTTTCATCCGGCTTTGGGAAACCCGGGATCCCCTCACGGCGGCCCATTATGCCGCCCGAGTAGCGGCGCTCTCCGTCACCCGTCCGGGCCTGGAAGGAACCCCCCGCCCGGAGGAGATCGAGGCCATCCGGCGGGAGCAGGGTGAGCAGGCGCGAAGCCCATGAAGTCTGGGGCGGGATTCCGGCATGCATCTTCGGGTAAAGCTGTGGTTCAGGAAGGATCGCTGGGGAGAGCAATGCCCGTTTACGCCTTTGCGAACCAGAAGGGAGGAGTCGGGAAGACGACCTCTGCGGTGAACCTGGCCGCCTGTCTGGCGGCGGCCGGGCGTTCGGTGTTGCTCATCGATCTGGATCCCCAGGCCAACGCGACGGCCAGTCTGGGGATCGATCGGAAGAGCCTGAGGGGCTCGGTCTATGAGGTGCTGATCGACGGCCTGCCCATGGCGGAACGGGTTTACCCCACCCGATGGGCGAACCTTCAGCTGGCCCCGGCGAGCGCGGATCTGGCTGGGGCCGAGGTGGAACTGGTGCAGACCTCCCGACGGGAGTTCCGCCTCCGCGATGCTCTGGAGGGCGTTCGATCCGCTTATGATTACATCCTGATCGACTGTCCCCCCAGCCTGGGGTTGCTCACGCTGAACGCCATGGTCGCTGCGGATGCGCTGATCGTGCCGGTGCAGTGTGAATATCTGGCTCTGGAAGGCCTCTCCAGGCTTCTTCAAACGATGACGCGGGTGCGCCAGGGGTTCAACCCGCGGCTGCATGTGCGGGGCTTCCTGCTCACGATGTTCGATGCCCGCTCCCGTCTCGCCCAGCAGGTGGTGGAAGAAGTCCGTCAGCACTTCCCCGGCCGGGTCTTCCAGACGATCATCCCTCGGAGCGTCCGCCTGGCAGAGGCTCCGAGCTATGGCCTGCCCATCATCGTCTATGCTCCTCATTCTCCCGGAGCCATCGCCTATACCGCCCTCGCCCACGAGCTGATGCGGGGCGATGGGCTCTCGGTTCCTCTTCGGGAAGGAGGTGCCCATGGCGCGTAAATTCGGGCTCGGGAAGGGGCTGGAAGCCCTGCTTCCGGCGGGCGAGACGGCGGGCCTGCTGGAAGTTCCCATTGAGGCGATCGAGCCCAATCCGCATCAGCCCCGCCGGCAGTTCGACGAGGCGGAGCTGGAGGAGCTGGCCCAATCCATCCGGGAGCATGGGCTGTTGCAGCCGCTCATTGTGACCCAGACCCAGCTGGAGCCACCGCGATACACCCTGATCGCCGGAGAGCGCCGATGGCGGGCGGCCCGGCGCGCGGGCCTGAGCACGGTCCCTGTCGTGGTGCGGGAGGTGGCTCCCCAGCAGATGCTGGAGCTGGCTCTGGTCGAGAACCTGCAGCGGGCTGATCTGAATCCGATTGAGGAGGCGCAGGCGTATCGCTACCTGATCGAGACCTTCGGCCTGACCCACGAGGAGGTGGCCCGACGGGTGGGGCGGAGCCGGGCGGCGATCACCAACGCCCTGCGTCTGCTTCAGCTTCCCCCCGCGATCCAGGCCCATCTGATCGAAGGGCGCATCACGGAAGGCCATGCGCGAGCGCTGCTGATGCTGAGCAACCCGTCCCAGCAGGAGCTGGTGCTCCGCCGGATCCTGGAGGAGGGATTGAGCGTTCGCGCGACCGAGGAACTGGCCCGCCGCCTGCAGGGCCAGCGCCCCCGAGGGCGGAAGGCTCTCCCGCGGCCCCCCGGCCTGGCGGAGATCGAGAGCCGCCTGCGCCAGGCCCTCGGCACCAAGGTTCGTCTCTCCGCTGGCCGTCGGGGCGGACGCCTTGTCATCTATTACTACTCCGAAGAGGAGCTGGAGGCGGTGGTCCAGCGCCTGTTGGGTTCCGTGTAATCGAGAGCGCCCCTCTGGAAGACGATCGGGAAGCCAGGAGGAGAGGAGGCCAGCGATGCCCAATCCGGCCCTCATCCGCGAGAAGGTCCGACAGGCGATCGGCATCCTGAACGAGAAGGGGATCGACGCCTGGTTAACATTCGTCCGGGAGACCGGGCAGACGCGGGATCCGGTGCTGGATCTGATCCTCGACCTGAACGTGACCTGGGTCTCCGCATTTCTCCTCACCGCGAAAGGGGACCGGATCGCCATCGTGGGGCGGTTCGATCGGGAGAACGTGGCGGCGCTGGGGGTCTGGGATCCGGTGATCGGGTATGATGAGAGCATCCGGGAGCCCCTGGTGGAGACGCTTCAGCGCCTGAACCCCCGGGAGATCGCCATTAACTATTCGGAAAACGATCCCGCCGCCGACGGGCTCACCCACGGCATGTGGTGCCTCCTCCACCGGATGCTGAGCGGCACGCCGTTTGTGGGCCGTCTCATCTCCGCCGAAGATCTCATCGGGGCGCTCCGGGGTCGCAAGACCCCGCTGGAGGTGGAGGCCATCCGTCGGGCGGTGGAGACGACCGAGGTCCTGTTCGCGGAGCTCGGATCCTTCCTGCGCCCCGGTCGCTCCGAGCGGGAGATCCAGGCCTTTGTCCACGAGCGGATGCGCGCGATGGGTGTGGAGCCCGCATGGGATCCGGATTACTGCCCCATTGTGGCCATCGGGCCGGATGCCCCTGTCGGGCATGCGATGCCCGGGGACCGTTCGGTGACCACCGGGGTGCTGGTCCACGTGGATATGGGGGTCCGGCAGGATGGCTTCTGCTCGGATATGCAGCGGGTTTGGTATGTGTTGCGGGAAGGGGAAGGGGAGCCCCCATTGGAAGTCCAGCGAGCCTTCCAGGCTGTCCGTGCGGCGATCCAGGCGGGGTTCCAGGCGCTGCGCCCGGGCGTCCAGGGGTGGGAGGTGGACGCTGCCGCGCGCCGCACCCTCACCCAGTGGGGGTATCCGGAGTATCTGCACGCCCTGGGTCATCATATCGGGCGGACCGTCCATGATGGCTCGACCGTCCTAGGGCCCCGGTGGGAGCGCTACGGGCAGACGCCCTATGGGGTTGTCGAAGCCGGGAATGTCTTCACGCTGGAGCTGGGCGTGAAGGTGCCCGGATATGGTTACATCGGGCTGGAGGAGGATGTGCTGGTCACCCCGCGAGGCGCGGAGTGGATCAGCCATCCCCAGGCCGAGCTCTGGGTGATCCGACCGTGAAGGAACCGGGTTACGCGGATCTGGATGATGCGGCCCTTTTAGCGCGGATCGCCGGCGGCGATGAGCAGGCGCTGGCCGCTCTCTACGACCGGCATGGGGCCCGGGCGTTTTCCCTCGCCCTTCGCATCCTGGGCGACCCGGAGACGGCGGAGGAGGTGGTCCTGGATGTGTTCTGGAGCATCTGGCAGCACGCGGGCGCTTTCATGCCGGAGCGGAGCCGTTTTACCACATGGCTTTACGCCATGGTTCGCAACCGGGCCATCGATCAGCTCCGCCGCCGGCGCGCCCGGCCGTCCCGGGTGCATGAAGTCGAGCCGGAATCCATAGAGGCGGCGGCTGCGGATCCGGCGGTGGAAGCCCTGGCGGAGGCGGAAGAGCTGGCCCGGGCTGTCCGCGAGGCGATGGCGGCCCTTCCGGAGGCACAACGCCGGGTGCTGGAGCTGGCCTATTTCCGGGGATGGTCCCATCGGGAGATCGCGGAGTATCTGGGGGAGCCGCTGGGCACGGTGAAAAGCCGCCTGCATCTGGCGCTTCGGAAACTCCATGACTGGCTGGCCGAACGCGGTTTGCTGTCCTGATTGAGAAAGAGATCGCAGGGTCGGGACCTGGGAGGCGCCCTGGCTCCGAGATCGCTCTTCCCCCTCGCGCCGCCGGGGAAATCCGGGCGATCCCTGGTGAAGCGGCCTGCGTATGATTTCATAGGGGATGACCGACGATGAACGTCGATCACGAAGTCTTCCAGGAGGAGCTCGCCGCTTACGCGCTGGGGGCGCTGCCGCCGGAAGAGGCGGCGGCGGTCGCCGCCCATATGGCAGGATGCCCGGCCTGTCGGGAGGCGGTAGCCCGATATCGGGAGGCCGCCACCGCGCTGGCCTACACCGTCCCGTTGCAGCCCCCGCCTCCCCGCCTCAAGGCCCGCCTGATGGCCCGGGTGCGACGGCCCCAACGGGAAAACTGGCGGTGGCTGGGGATGGGCGCCGCGCTGGTCATTGCCACCCTGTTGCTGATCCTGGCGGCCCCCCGGATCTTCGCCCCTCCGCTTTCGGTCACCCCCCGCGTGATCCCTTTGCAGGGTGCCGAGGCGGCCCCCGAAGCAGAAGGGTATCTCATCCTGGAGGATGGCCAGGGTCTGCTGGTCACCAAGGGGCTGGCCGTTCCCCCAGAAGGCCAGGTGTATCAGGTGTGGTTTGTAGATGCGGCGGGGCGGCGGGTCAGCGGCGGCACGTTCCGCACCCATCCCCGCCTCTACGGCGTTTACACGGTGACCGTTCCCCTTAACCTCCCGGCCTACGTCCGTATTGGGGTGACCCTGGAGCCGGAGGGAGGAAGCCCCCAGCCTACCGGCCCCCAGGCGCTCCGGGGTTCCCTTCGTTCGAGCGGCGCCTCGGGCCCCTAGGGAGGAGCGGAAGAGGCCCAGCGCGGCCCCAGGGGGAGCTCCACTATGCGGGATTCTCCATCCGAACCCGATGACCCGGAGATCCCATGCGAGCTGCCGATTGGATCCTGGAGAACGCCCGGATCTACACCCTGGATCCTGGGCAACCGATGGCCGAGGCCCTCGCGGTTGCGGGGGAGGAGATCGAAGCGGTGGGCTCCACGGATGCGGTGCGCTCCTTGAAAGGCCCGCGCACCCGGGTTCTGGACCTGAAGGGCGCGGTGGTGCTCCCGGGTCTGATCGATGCCCATTTGCATCTGGAAGGCTATGCCCGTCGTCGGGTAGGCGTGGATGTGGATACGCCCACCCTGGAGGAGGCGCTGGAGCGCGTGGCCCGTCGAGCCGCTTATACCCCGCCGGGGAGCTGGATCATCGGCCGGGGGTGGCTGCAAGAGCAATGGGGGCGGTTCCCTTCCGCCGATGACCTGGACCGGGTGGCGCCTGCGCATCCGGTGGCCCTCTGGGCTCGCAGCGGGCACGCCCTGTGGGCCAACCGGGAGGCCATGCGCCGGGCCGGCATCACCCGGGAAACCCCCGATCCCCCCGGCGGGCGGATCGCCCGGGATCCAGCGGGGGAGCCCGTGGGCCTCTTCTTCGAGCGGGCGATCGATCTCATCGCCCGGGCGATCCCGGAACCCTCTGGGGAGGAGCTCGCCGAGGCCCTCTATGAGGCGCTCCACGAGCTGGCCGCCATGGGTCTAACGGCGGTTCACAACTTCGATGGTCCCCGCTCCTTTGCGGCCCTGCAGATCCTCCGCGAGCGAGGGGATCTCCCCCTGCGGGTGGTTCAGCATCTTCCCCTGGCGATGCTCGATCAGGCCCTGGCTCTCGGCCTGCGAACCGGTTTCGGAGATCCATGGCTGCGCATCGGGGCGGTGAAAATCTTCGCCGACGGCGCGCTGGGGCCGCGGACCGCCTGGATGCTAACGCCGTATGAGGGAGAGCCGGGGAATCTGGGCATCGCCTTCACGCCCCCGGAGGCCATGCGGGAAGCGGCCCGGCGGGCCACGGCCGGCGGCCTGTGGCTGGCCATTCACGCCATCGGGGATCGGGCCAATCGGGAGGTCCTGGATCTCTATACCGAGCTGCGGGAGCTGGAGAGGCGGCTGGGGATCCCGCCGGAGGCCCGGCGCCATCGCATCGAGCATGCGCAGCTCGTGCACCCGGATGATCTCCCGCGCCTGGGCCCGCTACGGATCATCGCCTCGATGCAGCCCATCCACGCGATCTCCGATCGCCCCATGGCGGAGCGCTACTGGGGGAAACGATGCGCCACCGCCTATGCCTGGCGCAGCTTGAAGGACCATGGGGCCCGGCTGGCCTTCGGCTCCGATGCCCCGGTGGAGCCGCCGAATCCATTCTGGGGGCTGCACGCCGCCGTCGTCCGGGACGGCTGGTATCCCGAGCAGGCCCTCTCCCGAACAGAGGCGTTGGAAGCGTATACGGTGGGCCCAGCCTGGGCCGCCGGGCTGGAGCGCTGGCAGGGCCGCCTGCGGCCCGGGATGTGGGCGGACCTCATCGTGCTCCCGGAGGATCCTTTCCAGATCCCCGCGGAACGGCTTCGTGATCTGGAGGTCCTGGGCACCATGGTGGGCGGGCGCTGGATCTATCAGCGAATGTAACCATAGTCGCCACCACCGCTGCCCGGGTTGTTTCCAGCCGTCGCAGACCGGCGTAGTAGATCAGAAGACCAGGCCCCACCCGATCCCGGCGGGATGGATCCGCACCTCCCCGCCCTGCAGGCTGACCCCGGCTACTGTTGTCAACCCCGAGAAGCGTCAGGAGTAGGGCGGCCAGCTTATGCGCGCCCATCGGCTCCCGGAGGAAGATCCACGAGAGGAAGGCCACCCAGGCGGGGGCGGTATAGAGCAACACGGCCGCCATCGCTCTGCCCCCTGCCTGCACCGCGAACTGGAAGGAAGCGTAAAACAGCGCCACCCCGATGGGCCGAAGCCCAGCATGATGGGAAGATCCCGCCGGGCGACTCGAATCCGGCCGATCCAGAAGGCGTGGGCTCCGAACAGGAAGCCTCCCAACACCGCGCGCCAGAAGGCGACCTCCAGGGGCGTCAGCCCATAGGCGAAGGTCAGCTGGCTGATGGGGCCGATCAATCCCCACAGGAAGTCAGCGGTCAGCATATAGAGATAGCCCCTCATGGCGAAAAGCGCTTCAGGGATTGCATATCGCCCCTCAGCGGGGCATGCGAAGGAAGACGCTGAGGGCGATCAGTTCCATCCCGATGGCGAAGGCGATGACGCCTCCCCGGGAGAGATCGTAGAGCGCCCCCATGGCCGCGCTGCCCAGGAACCAGGCCAGCCCATAGATCCCGTTGAACAGGCCATACGCGGTGCCGCGTTCCTCCCGGGACACCAGGGCGGGGATGGCCGCCCGCATGACGGTTTCCTGGGCCCCGATCACCGCTCCCCAAAGCATCACACCTGTGAACCACAGGATCGGGAAGCCCGAGAAGACCATAGGAGCCACAACGGCGCTGAAAGCCGGGATCGCCATCAGAACTCGGAGGCCGAAGCGATCATAGAGGATCCCGAAAAGCAAGCCGGCGGCCGCATCCACTAACATGGCCGCAGCGAACAGCGCCGGGATCGCCGCATCGGGCAGGAGCCTGGCCTGTTTCAGATGAAACGAGAGCAGCTGGAAGTGGACCAGCCCGGCGACGCTCAGGGCGACGAAGGCCAGATACTGCCGGAAGCGCGGGTCGGCGGTCCCCTGCGGAAGGGTCTTCCCCCGATCCCCGGGGGAGGCCTCCAGCTGGTGCGGGGTCGGATACAGCAGGCGAGCGGCCGTCAGGAGGCCCAGGGTGAGCAGCGCGGGGATCAGCAACATCCCGAAGGCCAGATCATACCGCCCGGATAGCTGAAGGATCAGCGCCATCAGCAGGGGGCCTCCGACTGCTCCGATCTGATCCAGGGCTTCATGGAGGCCAAACCCTTTCCCCGGCCCGACCTCGCTGGCCGCATAGGAGAGCATGGTATCCCGGGCCGGGGTGCGGACCGCCTTTCCCAGCCGCTCGATGAGGATCAGGAAGGCGGCGGCTGGCCAGGTGCGGGCCAGGGCCAGGAGGGGAACCGCGAGCACGCTCATCGCATATCCCGGGATCGTGAACATCCACGGCCGGCGCAGGCGATCCGCCAGGTAACCATAGAGCGGGCGCAGTCCATAGCTGATAAGCTCTCCGATGCCACTGACCATGCCGACCACGATCCCGCTGGCTCCCAGCAAGGCCAGGTATGGTCCGAGGATGCTGCGGGCGCCCTCATAGGTCACATCGGCCATCAGGCTGACCAGCCCGAAGAGCGCGATCAGCCGCAGAGCATGCGAACGGGTCGGAACGGGCATCAGCCGCACCTCCAGAGCATTTGGGGAACAGCCCTCCATGATAATAGCCCAGATCATAGCCCATATCCGGGATGGGCGCATGGAAATCCGGCGGCTCCTCCCCGCCATCGTGCGGCCGCTCCCGGCACGGCGGTAGCGTTTTCTCTCGATCGAGAAGCCATGCGGAGAAGGGCAGCATAAGGGGGAGCAGTCCCATGGTCCGGGCCGGGAATTGACGGGCACCCGTATTCTTAGTAAAATGAAAATGGGTTCATCTCAGGATCCCTTATTGAGCCGATGAGGCTGTGGAAAATTGTCCCCATAGCGGATCTGGATGCAATCAAACGGGGCCACCTTGCCCGAGGTGGCCCCGTTTTATTTTCTGGCGGACCCAATGGATGGGCCGCCCTTTCCGCAACCCGTATCCCGCGGAAGCGAGATCCAGAGCGATCTCCCGGTGAAATCGAAGGACCACCAGCGAATGGATTTTAGGTGGACATCCTTTTTGAGGAGCGATCGCCATGGCGGTGGAACAGATCCGACAGGAGACCCTGAATCCCTTTGAGATCGTTCAGAGGCAGCTGGACGAGGTCGCCCAGGTGATCGGCCTGGAGCCTCACGTGCATGAGATGCTTCGCTGGCCCAAGCTGGAGATTCAGGTGACCTTCCCTGTTCGCATGGACGACGGGTCGATCCGGATCTTCCGGGGCTTTCGTGTGCAATATAACGACGCCCGGGGGCCCGCGAAAGGCGGCATCCGGTATCACCCCCAGGAAACCATCGATACGGTGCGGGCCCTGGCGGCGTGGATGACCTGGAAGACCGCGGTGATGGATCTGCCTCTGGGCGGCGGGAAGGGCGGCGTGGTGTGCGACCCCAAGCATCTCTCCCAGGGGGAGCTGGAGCGGATCAGCCGGGCCTACATCCGGGCCATCGCCCCCTTTATCGGCCCAGAGCGGGATGTGCCCGCGCCGGATGTTTACACGAACCCACAGATCATGGCCTGGATGATGGATGAATACAGCACCATCGTCGGCTACAACGCGCCCGGCGTGATCACGGGCAAGCCCCTGCCCCTGGGGGGAAGCCGGGGACGGGAGGATGCCACCGCCCGGGGCGGGATCTACGTCACCCGGGAGGCGGCGAAGGTGCTCGGCCTCGATTTGAACGGGGCCACCGCGGCCATCCAGGGCTATGGAAACGCTGGCCAGCACGCCCATCGGCTGGGGACGGAGCTCCTGGGCCTGAAGGTGGTGGCCGTCAGCGACTCCCAGGGTGGGGTTTACAATCCGAAGGGTCTGGATTTCAACGCGTTGTCGGCCTGGAAGCGAGAGCATGGCACTGTTGTGGGCTTCCCGGGGGCGGATACCCTCACCAACGAGGAGCTGCTGGAGCTCCCGGTGACGGTCCTGTTCCCCGCTGCTCTGGAGAACCAGATCACCGCGGAGAACGCCCCGCGTATCCGGGCCCGCATCGTGGCGGAGCTGGCGAACGGACCCACCACGCCGGAGGCCGATCACATCCTCTATGAGAATGGAGTTTATGTCATCCCCGACTTCCTGTGCAACGCAGGCGGGGTCACGGTCTCCTACTTCGAAATGGTGCAGAACGCCTACGGCTACTACTGGAGCGAAGCAGAGGTCCATCAACGGCTGGATGAGAAAATGACGGCGGCTTTCCATGCGGTCCATGAGACCGCGCGGCGCTACCGGGTGCATAACCGGCTGGGCGCTTATATCGTAGCGATCGAGCGGGTGGTTGAGGCGATGCGGTTGCGGGGCTGGGTGTAGAAACCCTGGAAGGGGCAGCCCCGCGGGCCTGCCTGAGCGGGCAGGCGAAGGCGGCAGCGGCTTTCCGCTTGCCGCCTTCGCCTTTGTTTGGATTTCCCCTGAAGGCTTTGGGAGAAGGCCAGCTCGCCAGCCCCAGGGTTTCATCCACATCCGTTTAAAGGGGGAACTATGGCGGTGGAACGCTCGGTGGAGGTTTCCTACAGCGCTTTCTACTCGCCCTCGCCGGAGGCCATTCGAAAGGGCCTCCAGGCCTGGAATGCGGCGCTGGCTCAGTTCGATAAGGCAGCCCGCATCCTGGAGGCCTCGGGTCATCCCCTCAAGAGGGGGCTCATCGAATTCTTGCGCCGCCCTAAGCGGGAGCTGATCGTCAATTTCCCTGTTCAGATGGATGACGGTTCGATTCAGATGTTCACCGGCTACCGGGTGCACCACAACGCCGTCCGGGGCCCAACGAAGGGCGGCATCCGTTATCATCCGGACGTCACGCTGGAGGAGGTGCGGGCGCTGGCGATGTGGATGACCTGGAAATGCGCGCTGGTGAACATCCCCTACGGGGGGGCCAAAGGGGGTGTGGCGGTGGATCCCGCGAAGCTTTCCCCCCGGGAGCTGGAGCGCCTCACCCGCCGCTATGCCACCGAGATCAGCCTGCTGATGCATCCGGGTGGGGATGTGCCCGCCCCGGATGTGGGGACCAACCCTCAGATCATGGCATGGATTATGGACACGTATTCCATGCACACCGGATTCACCCAACCGGCTGTGGTTACCGGGAAACCCCTGGAGATCGGGGGGACGGTGGGCCGGGTGGAGGCCACCGGGCGTGGCGTGATGATGGTGGTCGCCGAAGCCCTGAAAGGGAACCAGATCCCCATCGATCAGGCCACCATCGCCGTCCAGGGCTTCGGGAATGTGGGCTCCTATGCCGCCCTCACGGCTCACCAGATGGGGGCCAGGGTCGTGGCCGTCAGCGATGTCCAGGGGGGCCTCTACAACCCCAGGGGACTGGATATCCCCAAATTAATGGATCACGTTCGCCAGCACCGGACGGTGGTCGGGTTCCCCGAGGCCGAGCCCATCACCAACGCGGAGCTCCTGACCATGAAGGTGGATGTGCTCATCCCCGCGGCCATGGAGAACCAGATCACCGCGGACAACGCTCCTTTCGTCCAGGCGCGCATCCTGGCGGAGGGAGCCAACGGGCCCACCACACCGGAGGCGGATGAGATCTTGATCGAGAAGGGCGTCTTCATTGTGCCGGACATCCTGTGCAACGCCGGGGGGGTGATCGCCTCGTATTTCGAGTGGGTGCAGGATCTACAGTCGTTCTTCTGGACGGAGGAGGAGATCAATCAGCGGATGGAGCGGATCCTGAAGCGGGCTTTTTACGAGGTGCTGGCGAAGGAAGAGGAGCTGCGCCGCCATGGGCTGAAGCCGGGGGACTATCGCACGGCTGCCCAGGCGCTGGCGATCTGGCGCGTCGCTCAGGCGACCCTGATTCGAGGCATTTACCCGTAGGGGGAGGCCGCTTCCCTGAGGGTCTGAGGGACCTGGCGGATCCCCTGAGGCAACCCCTCACCCATTGGGTTCCTCTGGAGAGGGCAACCCAGAGCCTATAGAGGAAAGGTTCGGGATGTCCGGAGGGCCGGCCCGTGGGGTTTACGTGCTGTGGCTGGAGGTATCCGGGGAGGTCCAGATCGGCCGGTTGGGGCGCTGGCATCTGGACGGCGGTTATGCCTATGTGGGCTCTGCGCAGGGCCCGGGCGGGCTCCGGCGGCTGCAGCGCCATCGGGAGGTGGCCGAGGGCCGGAACCCCACCCGTCGCTGGCATATCGATTTCCTGCTGGCCGCCGGCACATGGCGCGGGGCGTTCGTGATGGAGGCCGAAGATCCCCGCCTGGAGTGCCGGCTGGCCCGCGCGCTGGCACAGCGGTTGCCCCCCGCGATCCCCCGGTTCGGCAGCAGCGATTGCCGCTGCCCGACCCATCTCTTCGCGGTCCCCGATGTCCCGGGGTTCCACCAGCTGATGTTGGAACTGGGGCTGCATCCGGTTTGATCTGGAGTTCCGCCCGATTTCCCCTTCCCGAAGCGGGGAGGGGGGATTTCTGAGGCTCCCCCTTCCTTCGTAGGGAAGGGGGCCGGGGGGTTCGGTCCGAGGGCTCCGGGATAGGGGATTCGGGGAGATCGCTGGTCATGGGCTTCGCCGATAACATAGGAGCGAGTGGGGATCCTCGCCCTCGGGAAGGAGAGCCGTGCGTGCGCTCACCGCGAAAGGCCCCTGGAGCGCCGGGCTTCGAGCCGCCGGCCGGATCCTGGCCCTCATGCTCTGGATCGTCCCATCTTCGGCCAGAGGGCCGCTCCCCCTGACGCTGGCCCCCCCTCGAGCGCCTGAGACCCTGAACCCTAAGGTGGGCGTGCACACCCGGGTGACTGATGAGGTGGATCCTTCGCGGATTTACCGCACGTTCGCGATGGCCCGGGCCATGGGAGCCGCGTGGGTGGTGGAGTTTTTCCCATGGCCGTATCTGGAACCGGAGCCGGGCCGCTACACCTGGGCGCACAGCGACCTGCGGATCTTCCTGGCCCGACGGGAGGGCCTGAAGGTCATCGCCCGCATGGGGATGGTCCCGACGTGGGCCCGCCCCTGGCGCGCCCCGGCCACCTACCTGGGGGCCGAGGCGGTTTTCCCCTTCGCCCGTTTCGTCGCCGCCTTCGCGGCCCGCTACCGGGATCAGATCGCCGCCCTGGTGATCTGGAACGAGCCCAATCTGTATATCGAATGGGGGGCGCGGCCCTCGGATCCGGGGGGCTTCGTCGCGCTGATGCGGGCGGTGTATCCAGCGGTCAAGCAGGTGGCGCCCGATCTGCCGGTGCTGGCCGGCGGGCCGGCCCCCACCCTGGAGGATTCGCCCCACGCGATGAACGACCTGCGGTTCTTGAGGGAGGTCTATGAGCGGGGGATCGCCGCTTACATCGATGGGTGGGCGATGCATCCGTATGGGTTCGGGAACCCGCCGGAGGAGCCACCGGACCCCCGGCGCCTGAACTTCCGACGGGTGGAGCTGATGCGGGCGATCATGCGGGCCTATGGGGACGATCGGCCGATCTATATCACCGAGACAGGCTGGAACGAATCGCCCGAATACGATCACGGCCTTCCGCCGGAGGTGCGGGCGGATTACACGGTGCGGGCCTATGAATACGCGCGGCGGAACTGGCCGTGGTGCCCGGTGGTGGCGATGTGGGCCCTGCGCTACCCATGGCGGGAGGATCCGGTCCTCGAAGGATACGCCTTCCTCGATCTGGATTTCCGACCCCGGCCCGTCTACGAGGCCGTTCGGCGTTACACCCACGGCGAGCGATCCATCGATACGGATCGATGAATGATTCGGAGGGGATGGCCGACCGTGGATGTGGTAAACTGGCCCCCACATGCAGAGCATCGATGGGAAGGAGGAAACGATGACCCCAGCTCTTCAACGCGTGGCCCTCATCGGGTTCGGGGCGGTGGGGCGCGCCTTCGCCCGGCTGCTCCTGAGAAAACATGAGGAGATCCGCCATCGTTACGATCTCGACATCCGGATCACCGGGATCATCACCGCCCGCCGGGGGGCAGCATGGGATCCGGAGGGGCTGGATCTGGTCGCCGCCCTGGAGGCGGTGGAGCGGGGCGGGGATCTGAGCGCCCTCAGCCGGAGCCCGGCTCCCCGGGAGACCCTGGCCTTCATCGAGCGGTGCCCGGCGGATGTGGTCGTCGAGATCACCGTCCTGGATCCGCGCACCGGACAGCCGGCTACAGACCACGTTCGGGCGGCCTTGCGCTCGGGTCGGCATGTGGTGACCGCCAACAAGGGCCCTCTGGCCTTCGCCTACCGGGAGCTGCGGGAGCTCGCCCGCTCCCGCGGCCGCGCCTTTCTCTTCGAGTCCACGGTCATGGACGGCGCCCCGCTCTTCAGCCTGGTCCGCGAGGGGCTGCCGGCCACCCACATCCTGGGCTTCCGGGCTATCCTCAACAGCACCACCAACTTCATCCTCACCCGGATGGAGGAGGGGATCCCCTTTGAGGAGGCTGTGCGGCAGGCCCAGGCCATCGGGATCGCTGAGGCCGATCCATCGAATGACATCGATGGATGGGACGCAGCGGTCAAGACGTGCGTGCTGGCCAATGTGTGGATGGAGGCGGATCTGCGGCCGGATCAGGTGGAGCGGACCGGCATCCGGGGGATCCGGCCGGAGGATCTCAAGGCGGCGCGAGAGGAGGGACGGCGGATCAAGCTGGTGTGCGCGGTGGAGCGGGGGGAGAACGGGGCGGTGCGGGCCCGGGTGGCCCCGGAGGCGGTCCCGCTGGAGGATCTCCTGGCCCATGTGCGCGGGACCTCTTCGGTGATCACCCTGCGCACGGATACTTTAAAACAGCTCACTCTGATCGAGCATGAGCCCGAACCCGCCCAGACGGCCTTCGGGATCCTGGCTGATCTCATCAACGTCGCGCGGGGCCATTGGGGATAGGGACCGCGGATAGAAATCGGCCCTGGGGGGTGCCTGCGCCTCACGCGCCGGCGGATCGCGCCGATTGGAAATCGGCCTCCATAGGCGCTTCGCGCCGGGCGTCAGCCGGTGCCGACGCGAAGATGCTTTTTGGCCGGCGGAGGCCGGCCGTTGGCCGGAGGCCTCTCACGCCGATGGAAATCGGCCTTCTGAGGCGCTTGCGCGCCGGGCGTCAGCCGGCGCCGACGCGGAAAACCTTTTCGGCCGGCGCAGGCCGGCCACTGGCCAGAGGCCTCTGGAGGTCGAATTCATTCGACGTTCCCGCCTATGACCGCCTCTTCCGCCACACCTGGGCCCGCGCCCCCTCGAACTCTTTCTCCCAGCGCGGGTCCGCCTCCAGGGCGCGGGCCAGCTCCTCCTGAAGGATCCGATCGATCAGCAGGCGATCCGCCCCATAGTGTTCCAGCAGCTCATGGTAGCGGGCCGCCCGGGAGATCCGGATGTAGTCCAGCCACAGCTCGTAAGGGTAAAGCTCCACCCGGGGGTCCACGAAGACTTTCTGCTCGGGCAGGGCCCAGATCAGGTAGCTCCCGTAGCCCATCTCGTTGAACAGGCGCCCCCCGGGATGCGCCCGCAGGTATTCCACCGCATCCACCGGCGTCTCGATCCCGATCAGGGGGCCGATGGCCTGCCCCCGCCACACCTGCCGCCAGTAGGTCTCCGGCAGGGGGATCCGTTCCACCCACCAGGGCTGGACGGCGAGGACGGGCAGGAAGAGCATGGCGGCGAGGAGGGTGTTCAGCCGGCGGGGCGGCGGGCTCGGCCATGGCCATGGCGGCAGCGCCCCGGCCAGCAGCCGTGCCAGGATGGGGGCGGCCACCATCCCGAACCAGATCACATATCGCTGGCCGTTCCAGGCTAACCAGAGGAAAGCCACGATCAGCAGCGCCTCGGTGGGCCTCAGGCGGTGACGGGAGTAAGCGAGGGCGAGGAGCAGGATCAGCACGCTCCCGTAGAACGTGAGGTTGGCGATCCCATGCGGGGTGGGGGAAGCCCACTCCACCACCAGGGTCTGGCTGGGCCGGTCGGTGAGCAGGCGGTGGACGTAATGGAGGATCCCGATCCCCTGGGGGTTGAGCAGCATCGCGGGCAGGGTGAGGATGGCGATGCCTGCGAGCGGGCGCAGCGTTGAGGGCGCGCGCTGCCCGAGGAGCGTCTCCAGCGCCCCGCCGGCCAGGAAGAGGAGGAGCAGTATCGGGCCCAGGATGAAGGCCCCATGGGCATTGACCCAGAAGGCCATCAGAGAGGGAAGCATCAGCAGCGCGGCCCGGCATCGGGATCCCTCCCCGAGGCGGGCGAGGGAGAGATAGAAAAGGACGAAGGGGAGCCAGGACCAGATTTGGGGGCGCAGCACCAGGTTGTTGAGGGACATGCCGGCGGCGAGGGCGAGGACGAAGGCGGCCAGCCGCCAGGATCCGCTCCGATGCCTCGCCTCCCAGCCGATGAGGGCGAAGGCCGCCAGGGCCAGGAGGTTGCGCGCGAAGATGGCGAGGGGGAGCCCCCCGGCGCGAACGAGCAGGGCCAGCAGGACCTCCCCCAGCCAGGCCCCGTAGGTGAAGGGCGCCTCCGCGGGGATCGTCCAGCCGAACATGTTGGTGGCAGGGATGCGCCGCTCATCGAGGATAAGCGCCCCGATCCGCAGATGCCACCAGAAATCGTTGGGCGGCAGCGGCATCAACGAGACCAGCACCCCGAAGGCCGCCAGCACCACCAGGGGCCAGAGGAGATCAACGGGAGCCTTCAGCCGCGCCATGACGTTTCGCATGGAAGATCCCTCCCGTATCGGATCGACGGGTAGAAGCGGGCGGCTTCCCTGCCTCCTGCGCCATCAGGAACCAGAACAGCCATGCTGGTCCTGCCCAGAAATCTGAGGCATGGAAGTGAACAGCAGAACGCCATCGAGGAGCCCGTAGGCAAGGATCAGTCCGAGCCAGCGGATCGGGATCGGCGGCGCCGGGCAGCATATGAAGGCAGGGATCAGCCCCACGAGCGCCAGGGTCAGGTCGAAAGTCCATCCGTAGGCGGCGGTCGCTAAGGAGAGCAGGGTCCCCATGGGAAGCTCCGGGAGGGAAGGGGGGCGATGCCGGGCCCGTTGAAGCCGGAACCTTAGGCCGAAGGCGGCGGGCAACCGGATCGGGCAGGGCGCCGAAGGGCATCAACAGCGGAAGGGCCCACGGGGTTCCAGAGCATAACGGCCTCTTCGACGGGCCGGCCCGCCGCCCGCTCCAGGCGGAGCACCTGGGCCGGATCATACGGGTTGCCGCCGGTGAGGCGCAGCCGGCCAGCCGCCCCGTATTCAACGAAGTCGTCCAGGCGAATGAAGGATGGAGAGGTCAGGATCCGCTCGGAGAGCGCAAAGCGCATGGCGCCCGCAGCGATCAGCAAAGGCCATCGCATGACCCAATAGACCGTTCCCCGCATGATCCGTGCTCCTCCCCGGATCATGGCCATGATTTCAATTCGACCTTATAGCCCTGAGAGATAAGATGGCGGATGAAATCCTTTCTCGCAAAGGCAATGATCGTAATCCCCTTTCTCTGGATTTCGACAAGCTGGTAGAGGTCTTCGAACATTCTGGAGGTCAGCAGGTTATACAAAACTTGTTGGTTGAACTGGAAATCCCTGAGGAACAGTTGCCATCCGTATCCGTCCGTATGATCGTAAGGCAGGAGGAGCTCAGGGGGATCTCGGAAGAGCACCTCCGGGTTGAATGCCACATGACCAGGCACGGAGCCCGGATGCCATCGACGGCTGTGCGCCATCTCCCGATGGTTCAGTCCCATAAGATCCAGCACAGGCCCTTCATAATCGAGACGGAATCGACCGGCCGTGACGATGCCAACCCGTGGCGGTGCAGGGGCGAAGAGAAGATTCATCCGATGGGCCAGCAAGCTTTTCTCTCGTGGGAGGTAAAACTCGAACCGCATTTGCATCTTATGCCATTCAGGCAATGAAACAATTGGTGTGGATGGCGAGATATTCCATCGAGAGAGGCACAAATTCAGCCAATTGTCTGTATTGATGAAGGGGAGAAGCAAGCAGAGGCAAAACGTGAGCACACGAAATCTGTAAGGGATGGGGAGCAGGTTTGCCTGCAGATCCCCAAGGGCGATCAGGAGGAGACCGAGGATCGGCCATATCGGCTGATAGAAGCGTGCCATAGGAAAATGGTCGGCGCCGGTCATCAGAGGGATGGAAACACCCAGCAGTGCCAACCCGGTCATGTGGAAAAGACGGATCAGGGCTCCGGGTGGCTTCTCTCTATCCGAGCCGCGAAGGGCGCTGATCAGGGTAGAAAGGTGGCGAAGGATGGTATGAACACCCCAGAGCAGGGCAGTGAGACCCATCCAGTAGGTAATCCCAAACTTCAGAAAGTAAATCACGCCGCTTCGCAGCGCCTGTGCGGGTGGGACACGCTTGGCGTAGAACGTGTTGGGCAGGAAATCTCCAAACAGGCTAAGCCGCCATACGGTTAGAGCGATCAGGATGGCTCCACCGATCCCCAGCAGGGTGAGGGTCCGGCCCGTATTGATTTTGCGGCCTCGGGCGCGATGGTTGACGATGTCCAGCAGGATGAAGCCCAGCGCCCAGATCATTCCTTCTGGGCGGGACAGGATGAGAAAGGCAACCAATCCGCCTGCGATCCATGTAGGAAGGCCACGCCACAGGGCGATTGCCACGCTGGTCACCCCCAGCGAGAGGAGCACCGTATCCATCAGGCTGATGGTATTCCAGATCACAAAGCTGGGGATGCTCAGGATCCATATTCCGATAAAAAGGGTGGCGGGGGAAAGCCACCCCTTCTCGGTCCCTATGGTCCCAATCACCAGCCCCAGCAAGATTGCCGTCAGGGTGCAGGCCACAAGGAGCACCCCGCTTTCCATCGGGATCCCGAACAGGTATGTTCCCAGCATGGGAAGCAGCCATAGGGGCGATGTAAATCCCTCCACCGGCTGCTCGCCGGGGTTGTAAACGAGGCCGTAGCCCTCCACCGCATGCTTGGCGTAGACGGCGAAAATATAAGCATCGTCGATCCCAGGACCAGGAACATTCAGGCAGGCAAGGGCTATCTTTGTCGCAACTCCGATCGCAATAGCGGAGGCGAGGAAAGCGAGGCTCCATGGAAGGATTGCCCCTGGTATGGCTGGCGTTTCTTTTAGCGATTGTGGGTTGCTCGGCGTCGATTGAAGATATGCCCTGCGGAGCATCCGGTGATCTCCTATCGGGATTGAGCGTTCAAGGTGTCTGGCTGGAGCTTCGTTTGATACCCGGCGGCAGCGAGGGCTGGCAGCGTCCATTGTATCCCCCAGCCGAGGTAGCGGACCATCAGGGCGGTGAGGGGCGCCCCGGGGAAAAAGGCCAGCCAGACCAGGGCGAAGGCGGCCCGCAGGGCCGGGCGGGCGGCAGGGGCATGCTCCCAGAGCAGAAGGGCCGGGAGCAGGAGGATGGCCCAGTCGTAGATCATGGCGTGGGGCGTTAGATACAGGGTAAGGGCCACCGCGGCCGCGAACCGCCGGGCATCCGCGCGATGGCGGCGCCAGAACCGGAGAACGACCCCGGTCGCGAGGAGGGCAGAGAGGAGCGCGAGGGCGTCCGTTAGGCGGGGATGCCCCGGCAGCAGCAGCCGCCAGAACCCCCGCGGGCTGTGCAGATGCCACAGCGGGAACTCCTTCCAGGACGGAAGATCCGGGTAAAGGTTCAGGGCGAAACGCCCATAGGCGGCTGTCGCTTCCGGCAACAGCGCCCCGGAGAGGGTCAGCAGTGCAGCCCCGGTCAGGCCCAGCCCGAACAGGGCCCGCCATCCGCGAGGGCCTTCCATCCCCCAGAGAAGCAGAAGCCCCAGGAGCAGGTGGGGCTTATACAGCAGCAGGCCGGAGAGGGCCCCGGCGGCCAGCGATCGGTTCCGCCGCCACATGATCCAGACCCCGGTGAGGAGGGCCAAGCTGAGGAGCCCGTTCTGCCCGAAGCTGACGGAGGCGAACACCGGGAGGAAGGTGAGGGACCACCCCATGGCCTTCCCGAAGGCGCTGGGGGGGCTGAGGGCCCGGAGGCTGAGGGCGAGCAGCAGGAGCTGCATGGCGCTCCAGAGGGCGAAGCTGACCGGGTAAGGGAGAAGGGAAAGGGGCACGAAGAGAAGGGCGAGGAAGGGCGGGTTCAGGAAGGCATGGTAGGCGGGAAGGGAAGGCCCGAGGATCGCCCGCTCGGCGGCGAGCTGGGCCTCCGGGTCATAGAGGCGGGCCGCTTGCCCGTGGCGGATCATCCACCCGGCGGCGTAGAACTCCAGGTAATCCGTCCCGATCACCTGGCCCGCGAGGTCCAGGCCCCCCGAGCCCCCGAGCAGGCTCAGAAGCCATCCCCCCCACAGGGCGGCCCCGGCGATCCACGCGTATCGCATGCGGGCAGGGGTCAGAAGCCGGGTCATCGGGGACGATCCTCCCACGGGCGGAGTGACAGAACGCCCTCCCGGGCCATCGCGATCCCTACCCCGAGGGGAAGCAGTGCCGGGAGGGCCAGGCGGGTGAGGGCGCCGAGGGCGGAAAAGACGAGCGCGCCCAGGTAAACCCCGATGGCCGTCCGGAGCAGCCGGCGGGAAGGGCCTCTGGCCGCCCAGAGCGTCATGGCGGGCGCAAGCAGCATCAGATCATGCAGCAGCGCATACGGAAAGGCCAGAAGCGGGTAAAGGATAGCCAGCACCCAGGCGGGAGCCTGTCGTTCCCAGGGCTGGTTTCGCAGAGAAGCGGCGATATGGGCGAGCCCCAACCCCAGCAGCAGGAGCCCGAGGGCGGAAGCCGCTTGCAGGGCCAGGCGGGCGCTGGGCGGCAGAAGGGTGGCGAGCAGGCCATACGGGGTGATGAGGGCGAAAGCCGGGAAGCCCTTCACCCACGGAAACGATAGCACAAGGGAACTTTGGGCCAGGTATTTCCCATAAAGCGGACCCCCTCCGGTCAGGAGGCTGAGCCCGAGCCACAGGAGGGTCGTCGCCCCGAAAGCGGCCAGAGCCCGCCATTCTTTCCAGGCCATCCAGAGGATGAGAAACCCGAGGACGAACTGGGGCTTGTAAAGCATCAGCCCGGCGATCAAGCCGGCCAGGCCGGGCCGTCGGGCCCGGCTGTTGATCAGCAGCCAGGTGACCAGCCAGAGGGTAAGACCATGGTTTTGTCCCACCCGCCAGCCGGCCATAAAAGGGAAAAAAGAGAGCAAAAGGACGGAGATGGGCGGGAAGGAGCGAGCGGCCTGGCGGATCTCCTCCGGGAGGAGTCTTCGAAGCCCCGTAGCGGCGTGCAGCGTCCACGCCAGGGTGAGCCCGTTCCACAGGGCAAAGGCGATGGGCAGGGGCAGGAGCGTGAGCAGGCTGCAGGCCATGGCGACATAAGGCGGGCTGATGAACGGGTTCAGGCCCGGATACGGGGTGGGCGCGATCAGGGCGGCCTGGATCCCGGCCTGGGCCTCCGGATCATACAGGCGTGCCGGGTGGTGACGATAAAGGAGTCCTGCCCCATAGAGGGTGATGAAATCACTGCCCAGGATCGGGCCCAGCCCTCCCTGCCAGCCCCGGCGCGTGAGGATCTCTCCGATCCACACCCCCCACAGGGCGGCGCCGATCAGCCACGGATACACGCGCAGGCGTCTTCGGTTCACCGGGTCATCTCCCCGGTGGCGTTCTGGATTTCCATGCAGGTCAGGCGCAGGATCTCCACGTCCTCATCGGCATACACCGGGTGGGCGCAGCGAGGGGCGAAACGGATTCGAAGGAAGTCCTCACTGCGCTGCACCCAGCCCTCCGGGTCGTGGTTCAATAGCCATTTTAGGATGCCATGATGGATCCAGAGGGGGGTGATCCCCATGGCCTCCAGGCGACGGGCTACCGCCTCGGGATCGAAACCCGCGGCCCATACGCTGCGCGCCCAGGTGAAGTGATCGGCCTCCGGGAAGCAGCCGTCTGGACAGTAGTAGTGGCGCGTGTCGCCGATCAGCAGGATCCGTTCCTCCGGCTTTAGATGGGATTGGACCCACTCCATCCCCCGGTAGCCGCTGAGAGCTCGGCGCAGGAAATCCGCCCGGCTTTCCATCCCCAGGGCTACGGCCCACGGACGGGAAATGAGCATGTTGAGCTCCCCTGCTGCCACGAGGAGGGCCAGCAGAGCCAGCAATCCCCGGGTCATCGCCCACGTGCTGAGGCGATGCCATCGATTCTGGCTTGAGCATGCGGATAGCGCGGCGGCGATCCCGATGCCCCAGAGCGCCAGCGCAGAAAGCGAATTCCCGGCGGCCCGAGAGCCCACAAGAAGGCGCGCGCCCCCACAAGCCCGATCACCTCCACGGGCAACCACCGCGTAAACAGCATGCTGATCAGCAACCCCAGAGGTGCCATCCAGGACAAGCTTACAGAATCTATTCGCTCGGGTGCAAATAGCGCCCACACAAAAAATATGGCCCTGCCCAGCCCGGTTGCTTTCTTTGAATTTGTATATTCTTGATATAGGTAACTCCTGAAATTAACCCCTGTATCGTTCGATCTTAGCCATGCTGGAAATAGAGGGGTTCCAAACCAGAGGGCGTTCTTTAAATACCCGGGGGCGGCCAGGATCAGCGGTAGGATCAGAGAGGATATTAGCCTCCTCACCCGACCTGGGATGCCCATGGGGAAACCCCGCCAGATCCAGAAGGCGACCCCTGTGGCCAGAATGGGCAGTGAGGAGAACTTGGATCCAATGGCCAGCCCTGTCCAGATCCCCGCGGCCATGAGCCATCCCGGTTCCTGGCCCTTCGAGGCCCGGAGCAGGGCGCTGAGAGCCATCAGTTCCAGACAGGCGGCGGCGACGTCGGCCAGGGCAGCGGGCATGAGCCGGAAGGTCAGGGCGGGCATGGTCAGCATGAACGCGGGGGCTACCCAGGCCCATTCCTCCGCATATGGCCGGGCCAGACCCAGGGTGAGGCCCAGGAAAGCGAGGCCGAAGGTCCAGTGCAGGAGCTGGGGGGCGATGTCATCGCCCAGGGCCAGGGGGATGGCATACAGCATGCTGGTCCCAAAGGCGTAGTTAGCTGGCCAGTTGTGGAAATCCGGGTAGATCCGGCCGGCTTCCAGGAACCGCCGGGGCGCTTCCAGGTGATACCACAGGGCATCATACGCGGTGGGCGAGGTCAGTGCGATCAGGAAGCGAAATCCCAGCAGGGTGGCCATCAGCCAGCCTGCCCATCGCGCCGTCCGTGAGGACCCCATGAGGGAAGCGGGCGCGCTTTGGAGCGCTCGGATCGCTTGCCAGGCGCTTGCTGCCATATCCGGAGCAAGCCAGAAGGCCATGCCCAGGATCAGCCCGGCGATAACCGGCCGGTGAAACAGCCCCAGCCATCCCAGCGCATATGCTGGATATCCGATGAGGATCAACCCGGTGGGCGCGCTCCAGAGCAACCGCTCTCCATCAGACAATCTGGACAGCCGCAGCCATCGGAGCACTCGCTCTCCCAGCGCAGCCCCCAGCAGGGTGAGATATCCCCAGAGCAGGAGCGTGAAAGCGGTGTCGGCCAGCGCAGGCAGACCCGTGAGGGTGGATGGGGTCGGGGGAAGAGGACGGTGGAGGCCCCACACGACCAGGGTGATCCCTAAGAGCATGAGCAATATGGAAGTCTGAAGGCGGAGTCCGAGAACGAGCTTCATTGCTCCCCTCCCAACCGGTTACGCTGTTGAAGCTCCCGAGCAGCCCGGAAGAACAGTCCGAGGAGCAGCAGTCGCGTGGAGCCCAGGAGGAGGGATACAGTCATGTAAGGTGCGCTGATCGCCGTGATGGCGCCGTAACTGAGGGCGATGGTGAGCGGGATGATCGTAATCCTCAGCATCCATCGAGTCATCGGTCGAAGCCGATTCCCGTAGAGGGCAAGAGCCGTGATGGGGGCAAACAAATAGATATGATAGTTGATCCATGAGATCGGCCAGATGAGCAGCCCCAGGCTAAGCCAGAGACCACCCTCGACCAGTGACGGCTGCCCGCGTTGTTGCCGGGCCCATGCTCCAGCGAGGCTCAGCAGGAACGCAGCTCCTAGGATGGACAGCGGACGTGGGGAGAGAACGAACGCTGGATACAGAAGGCCATGGAACTGGACCCCCTTTTCATCCTGTATGGGAGGCCCTGCGAACGCCCATAGCCATGCCAGGAGCGAGTTGTTCGCCGGCATGAACATCTCCAGGGCCATCTGGTAATTCGTGAGATGTCGGAGCAGGAAACCCTCGCCCGTCGGCCCGACCCACAGGGTTCCCCAGAGTATGCTCGTGAATATCCCGATGGCGAGGCCCTCCACAAGAGGCCGTCCTGAGTTCCTCAACCACGGCACGGTTGCGAATATAGGGAAGCCTTTCAAGGCCGTCGCCCATCCGATCCAGAATCCTCCCCAACGCGGCCGGCCTCGTAGCAGCGCAATCCATCCGGCGTTCATCAGCGCCCATGTCAGGACATCGATGTTCCCCAGAAGCAGCACATGCCACATCGCCGGCCACATTCCGAGGGCAAATAGCACCGGAGCCGGCGAAACGCCCAGCGTCCGCGCGATCCGCCATCCTGTCCACCCGATGAGCATGAGGCTGATGGCGAGCCATATAGCATATGCGACATGCATGGGGAAAAGGGCCAGAACCCGGAAGAGAGGCAAGACGATGGGTTGATATAGCAACAAGGGAGCCGTGCGCTCCAAGCTGGGCGGCAATCGGAGTCCCAGGGTCGATCCGATCCGGATAGGCCATGATGGATCCGTGAAGGACCCTCCTTGCTGAAGAAAGCGGGCCAGAAAGTCATGCTGAAAGAAATCCACCGCTTGATAGGGGAACTCGCTGAGTTTGTAGCCCGCCAGGATGGCCTCCCAGCCGATGATAAGGCAGAGCAGGAACAGAAATGCCCATCGTCCCCATGGAATGCTGGTCTTCATGGATGTCTCCCGCCTGAAAAGAACGGTCGAATTGCCCATCCATACAGGACGAGATGAAGGATCATATATATCCGCCCGGCCAGGAAGCTGACCACCCCGCCCTCTGGCAGTGGAACCCGGAGGGCGTCCAGGAGGATCACCAGAAAGGGCAGGGTGGCGGGGATCAAGCTCCACGAGAGCCAGAGGCCCCGGGGAATCATCTCCCCGTGGATCGCGCGCAGAAGAGAGGGCATCAGGATCATGGCCGTATGCGGATGGGCATGCCACGAAGTGGTGAACGTAGCCGTCCAGGTCGCCAGCATGAGGCGATCATCCTCCCAGGCCTCTTTCTTCCCAGCCTTCCGCCAGGCGATCAGCACGGGGATTGCAGTCAGGATCATCGCCGCGCCGATCCCGGGCCAGAGGATCCAGGCCGGCAGGGTTCCCTGGAGCCATACGCCAAGGGCCCGCCAGTTCATCATGGTTTCCGCCCCCACCACGGCGGGGGCGAGAGCCGGATGAGGCCGGGCGAACCCGCTGATCCATCCCCACCATTCCCACAACCCCTGCGGGCCGCTCAGCCCGAGGGAGAGGGCCAGGATCAGGCATGCGGAGACCCCGAAGCCCGCGAGGGCAGCCCACTGGCCCGCCAGGGCAAGGCCGGGCAGCAGCAGGATCAGGGTCTGCGGCTTGAGGAGGAGCCATCCCAGCCAGAGGCCGCTTCGCAGATCGGCACGGGCTTCCCGGTGGATCTGAAATCGGGCGAGGCCGAGCAGCAGCCAGGCATTGACCTGACCCCACAGCAAGTTCATTAGGCTCGGATAGGAGAGGAGCATCACGGCCAGAAGCTTGTGGCGTTCAGGACCGGGGAAGGCCCGCAAAAAGGGGCGCAGGGCCAGGAGAGCAAGGAGCAGGCTGATCCCCGACCATGTGGCGAAGGCCATGGCTGGGGGCAGGGCAGTGAGGGGAAGGGCTAAAAGGACGAAGGCCGGCAGGAACACCATGGGGATGAACATGCACGGAGCCTCGGAACCGGCCATCCGGCAGAGGGCCTCCTGGTAGGGAAACGTGCGATCCGGGTCATAGATAGCGGCGAACCCGTTCTCCCGCGCTGCCTGAGCGGCAGCGTAGAGGGCCCGGAAATCGGCGCCGATGACTGGGAAAAGGCCGGCCAGGCGAAAGGCCCCAAGGAGATAAAGCGCTTCCAGGAGAGCCAAGGCGAAAATCAGCAGGTTGAGCGCTCTGTCCTTCCGACTGGTCACAGCGATCCTCCGCTGCCGATTATATAGTGCTCCGACATTCAGCCAATGCCCAGACTCCTATGCGGAGCAATGGGTCCGAAGTTCCCTAGAAGAGGAGGCAGTCGTTCCCGCCCGGTGGGAGTCGGATCACATATGGGCTACTGCATGTTGCCTCTTGATCTCAACCAGCAACCGGTGACGATCAATGCGATGGTCCCGAGGGTAACGCTCATGCTCGACCCGATGGTGAACCGTTCCGCCAGCCACAGACCGGGGAATGCGATCGCGATCCCTTCAAAGGCCTGCCTCATCATGGGTCGGGCCCCGGATGGAATCCGCAGGAAGCGATACACCAGAACCCCGGGCAAGGCGATCAGCAGGCCATCCTGGGGGTTCGCATGGGGGGAAAGGAAAAGGCCCATGGCGAAGGTGAGACCGAAACGGAGATCGAAATCCGGCTCCCCTGGGCGCCATGGGCTTCGCCAGAGCATGAGGGTGGCGAAGGCCCCAATAGCCAGACCGAGGGCCGAAAGCCCGTTCACCCACGCCCCCTTATCCCCCCCAATGGGGGGGTAAAGCCGGGCGAGGAGGCCTTTCAGGTTGATCATGACCTCGGGATCGATCCCATGTCGCCCGAAGGCTGCGGCCGCCTCTCTCAGCATCCGCAGGTAATCGATCCAGATCCCACTGCCCAGAATTGCCGCCGAGGCCGTGGCGAGCCCCAGGCCCGAAGCCAGGAAGACCGCCAGGGCTTTCCAGCGCCGCCCCGCGATCAGCAGCAGGGCCGGGAACAGCGCCGCCTGAGGATGCGCGCTCGCCAGAGCCAGGAAGAACCCTGCCCATCCCTCCCCGCCCTCCCGCAACGTCCGGTAGAACGCCCAGAGGGCCGCCAGGGTCCATATGGAGAACGTTCCGAGGAGCAGCGAGAGCAGGAAACCCGGAAGGGCCGCCACAGCGCTCACCGTGAGGGCACAGGCCGCTGCGCCCCACGGCCGGGCCCACCGGCTCAGATCCCACAGGAAACCCGCCCAGAGCAGCAGATTGAAAAGAGCCCAGATGGCAAAAGCTTTTTCCAGCGACATGGCGGCCAGCGGGCTCAGGGCAATGGCGACGAAAGGAGGACGATTATAGGGGAGAAGGCCGTTATAGAGGTGGCGCCCGCCGAGAATCTCCTGCTGACGTTGGGCCTGGGCCTCCCGGTGATATAGCGTGGCCCCCTGGCCTTCCCACACCATACGGGCGCCGGTGTAGTGCGCCGTGAAATCCGCCCGCCATATCTCCCCCCGCCCAAAGGCCATCAGGACCAGCCCGATGTATCCCAGGGCGAGGCCCAGGTGCACGGCCAGAACCAGCCGGGATATCGGTGGGATCTCGTTCAAGGTCCATGGACGCGTTATGGAACCCATGCTTCGAGCACATAAGGAATGATCGCGAAAAAGAGCGCCGGCATCTGAAGAGCTGGAAGGATACTCAGCCAGCGAGAGCGGATGCGCCCCAGGGCCAGGAAGGCCGGGAAGGCGATCCAGAGGTGGCGGGGCAATCCCATATAGGGATGGACGGGCCCGGTGTGGTAACTGAAGGCGGCGAGGGCGACCGCCAGGGTGTAAAGTCGTTCCCCCCCATCCATCCACCGCCAGGCCCGGAGGGTGAGGGCCACGAACCACGCGGCCAGGATCAGGTTGAGGACCAGATCGACATCGGGCTCCCGAACGAGTTTCCCCAGCGCCCGCCCCATGGCCTCCCACGGCCAGAGGAAGGCCTGGTGGGTGACCACCTGATTCGCGTGGGGCGAGAGGAGCAGGGCGTAGAGATACGCGTTGAACCCGTGTCCCGTCAGGGAAAGGCCATCGATCGCGGCGATCCGAACCAGGGACCATCCCCCCAGGGCCAGCAGGGGGAGGAGCAGAAACCCCGTATCCCGGAGGCGGCCCCCGACCTCCCGGAGGGACCACGCGAGGGGGAGGAGAAGGAAGATCCCCTGAGGGCGTGTGAGGGTCGCCAGGGCGGCGAGAAGGCCGGCGAGTCCCCAGCGCCGCTCCTGGGCCGCGCCGATGCTCCCGATGGCGAGAAGCAGAAAGAGGGCCTCGGAATAGGGGGCGAAGAGCACGAAGCCGGTCGGGAACAGCATAAAGGCCAGCGTCGCCCGTCGCGCCCGGGCGGGCTCCATTCCCCGACGGGCCGCGCTCTCGAAGAGCAGGACCGCTCCCAGGCCGGCGGCAAGGCTGATCAGCGTGAGGGCCACCATCGGGGGGAGGCCGAGCCGGACCAGCGGCATGGCCAGCAGCGGGTAAAGGGGGTAGAACTGCGTGGTGCCGTCCCCCGCGCGATAACCCCCCGTCGCGATCCGGGCATACCAGTGGGCGTCCCACCGGGCCCATGGCGCGATCAGGACCCGCTCGAGCCAGAGGGGGAAGGGGGCGACGGGCGGCCAGGCCGGCAGCGCGCGCTCCAGGGGAGTCAGCGGCCGCAGCGGGGAGAGCCACGCCGCCTCGATGCGCGTCAGGATCAGCACCAGCGCCCAGATGCCGATCATGGAAATGTCCCCTCGGTCTCCGCGACGTCCCGGCGCCCCTATTTCGGCGGCCGCCGATACCGACGGCGCAAGCTCTCGATGGGGGCGCCCCGCACCTCGATGTGAACCCCCTGGCCGATCCCCGCCCAGATCCCCAGGGCGAGATGCTCGATCTCCTCCGGGTCGAAGCCCATCAGCCGGGCGCCTATCACATCCACAGCCAGCGGGTCCTTCCCGACGGCCAGCACGCCGTGGGGCACCGGCGTCCCGAACAGCGGGCCATCCCCTTCCATCCCCACGATGCCATCGATCACGCTCACCACCGGCGGCAGCGCCTGCTTCAACCCCAGGATGCTGGGGGTGATGCCGTTGACGTGCAGCATGTTCTTCGGCCAGCCGTAGCGGATCCCCGGAACGACCCCGAACAGGTTCTTCAGGCTCAGGGTAACGCCGGCCCAGTGATGGGTCTTGAGTTTGGCGACGGAGATGATCAGGTCAGCCTCGACGACATGTCGGGGGAGCCATAGCCGCGATCGGCCCGGGAACCAGCCGTCCCGTGGAGGGACCGGCTGCGGGTCGTCATAGTTGAGATCGATGAAGGGAACACCCCGTCGGGCCAGGACATCCGCCAGGCCGCTCTGGGTCACGACCGGCCCGGCGTCCCGCCGGAACCCTGGTCCCTCGCCCACCACGATCTCCGCTGCCCCGCGGGCGCGCAGTCCATCGATCACCGCTCCGACCACCTCCGGGGCGGTGACCAGGGGCCGTCCCTCGATCCACTCGATGAGGTTCGGCTTCACCAGCACCCGCTTCCCGGCCACATCGGGCATGCCCGCCTCGTCCCACAGCGCTATCAGGGCATCCCGCAGCAGCGCCTCATCGTAAGAGAGAGAAGCCCCCAGGGCCACCGTCGCCGGCGGCTCCACCCGCCGCCGCCAGCCCCGCAGCAGCCAGGTCAGGAACTGCCGCAGGCCCACCGGCCGGGTCCGGCGCTCGGCGAAGGCCAGCCCGCCCCCGATGCCGGCGATGAGCATCAGGCGCAGGAAGGCCCGTCGGGTCAGCCGCGGCGCAGCCATGGCCAGCCTCCCTGTAGCGCCAGCACGGTCAGCGCCGTCACATAGGGGTTTCCCTCCCAGCTCCCGTCTGGACCTTGCCGGGCGAAGAGATGTTGCAGGACCTCATGATCCTCGACCCCCAGCGCCGTGAGCGCCATGTGCCCAAGGGCCAGCGCCATGGTTCCCCCATCCCGATGCATCTCCGCGCGGAGCGCTTCCACATCTTCGGATCGGATTGCATCGGGCGCGATGGCTTGCAGGGCGAGAAGAACCCACGCCGTGGGGTGCGGGCGGGGCGGGAGGTAAGCCCCGAGCATGAACGGATTGCCGAAATTCCATCCCCCTCCCTGACAGCGCCGATCGATCAGGTAACGGATCGCCTCCTCCACGCGATCCCGGTGCGCCTCGATGCTCGAAGCCGCATGCATGGCCAGCAGGGCCAGCGCCGTGGGCTCCACCCAGGAAGCCTCGCCAGGCCGCCAGGGCCACCCGCGCAACGAGGGATCGATCCGCAGCATGCGGCGCACCTCGGCGGTCAGCTCATCGGCATGGATCCGGATGCTCGGAACATCTCGCAGCCACTGGATCCCCCGGGCGATCAGAGGGAGGCGGGGATCCAGGCGGGCCAGCGCGAGGACCGCCCAGGCGGTGCCCCAGTCGCTTTCAGATTCGTCGGGATCCATTCCCCATCCTCCATCCGGCCGCTGGGCCCGTTCCAGCCATGCCCGAGCCGGTGAGAGAGAAGGGCTTTCTGGAACATCCGCCAGGGCGAGGAGGACAGCCCCAGTGGGTTCGACCAGGGAACGACCGCGCGGGTGGTAGCCCCATCCCCCATCGACGTTCTGGGTGCCTTCCAGGAATCGATAGGCGGCTGCGAGGCGCATGGAATGTGCCGTGCTCCCCTGCTTTTCTGGAGCGGAAAAGAGGATCTTCAGACCCATAGGCTTTCTTGCCAACAATAATCCAAGCGGTCTTCTCTAAGCAAGATGAGAAGGAGGATGAGAGCAGAACGTCAAGCACGGTCCAGGGTGTTGGGTAGTCTCCCTCAATTTATCCTATGCCGGATCAAGGCGATTGGAGGGTGCAGATAGAACACACGCCAAGGGATTTTTGGAGTGTTAAAGAGCTGCGAATGACTCCTGTGGATCCTGCGATCATCAACACAAAATAGGGAGACTACCGGATGTGGAATCTACAAAAAGCGCCGGGGTCCTATCGGGCGGTTCCCAACAGGACCCCGGCGAGGCTAGAGGGAGAAGGGAGCTTACGATCCCTGCAGGGCGCTGGCGATCTGGGAGAACACCGTGCTGACCCGGGTGCCCAGCAAGCTGAGGATGACGATGACCACGACGGCGATGAGCACCAGGATCAGGGCATACTCCACCAGCCCCTGCCCCTTCTCCCGCAGCCACAGCCACGCCTGCAGCAACCGAACCATCGCACACCTCCGTGAGGTTAAATTTTTCTGACTATAGAATAGCGGAAAACAACTCGCTGGGCATAGGACTTTGGTCCTGGGATAGGGGTTCGGTGGATTGAGGATGGGCTGATCTCCCTCGAAGCGCTCCAGTCGGATCTTTCAGGGAGTTGGAGCCAGGGCCGGGCTTTACGATCCCTGCATCGTGCTGGCGATCTGGGAGAACACCTGGCTGACCTGAGTGCCCAGCAAGCTGAGGATGATGATGACCACGACGGCGATGAGCGCCAGGATCAGGGCATACTCCACCAGCCCCTGCCCCTTCTCCCGCAACCCCAGCCACGCCTGCAGCCACCGAACCATCGCGCACCTCCTGTGCTCAATGGGGATCTCTATTCACCATACCGTGTAGAAGAAAAGGTTAATCTGGGACTTTAGTAATAGGGTTATAGGTTTAAAAATGTTAACTATATGCGCGATATGTTATAAGATTATTACCAGTAAAGGGATGGAGAAGCGGAATCCGGGGGATGGGGGTTCGTGGGGGCGGCTCGTGATCCGGCCGTTTCCGGCGGGATGATGGGGTTGGGGAGAGATCGGCTGGGCCATGAGTCCGTCGGTCCGCTCCTTCGATATCGGAGTGTCCGGGGATTGGAGGCCGTCGGCGGCGTCTCTCAACCCTGAACCGCTTTCCTCCCTTTCACAGCCTGGGTTGTGGGAGGAAGGGAGAAGATCGGCCATCCGCTCTGGTTTACAATTACGCAGTGGGTCTTCCGGGTGGGACCCTAAGGGTCGGCCCCGGAGCCTCTCGGGCTCCCCGGGGAGGGACCCTTCCGCCATCCGGAAAGAGCGCCCAGCGGTCTCCGTCCTGTGGGTATGGCCATGGCGATCGCAAAGTTCCGGCGACCGGTCGTGATCGGAATCGCGGGAGGGACGGGCTCCGGCAAAACTACCGTGGCCGAGGCCATCGTGCGGCGCATCGGCCCGGAGTATATCGCCCTGATCCAGCAGGATAGCTACTATAAGGATCAGAGCCACCTTCCCATGGAAGAGCGGGCCCAGATCAACTATGATCACCCGGACAGCCTGGATACGGACCTCCTGATCCAGCACCTGAAGGAGCTGCTCAATGGGCGCCCCGTGGAGGTCCCGATTTACGATTTCACGACCTACACGCGAACGCCCTACACCCGGCGGGTGGAGCCCCGCCCCGTGATCCTGGTGGAGGGGATCCTGGTGTTCGTGGAGAAGGCGCTGCGGGACCTGTTCGATATCAAGATTTACGTGGATGCCGACCCGGATATCCGGTTCATCCGGCGGCTTCAACGGGATATCGCCGAGCGCGGGCGCACCATGGAATCGGTGATCCGGCAGTATCTTTCCACGGTCCGTCCCATGCATCTGGAGTTCGTCGAGCCCAGCAAGCGCTATGCGGATATCATCATCCCAGAGGGGGGCTTCAATACGGTGGCCCTCGATATGATCGTGGCCCGCATCCGGTCGATGCTCCAGGAGGCGGAGGGATGACCCCCATCGTCGTGGATGTCTCCCCCGCGGTCCACCATCGGGCCGGTCTGGGCCGTTATGCCGCCGAGTTGGTGAAGGCGCTGGCCCCCCTGCTGCCCGGCGATCTCGCCATCTTCTACCACGACGCGGGTCGTGCGGATCTCTTCCCGCCCCTGGACGTCCTCCCGGCTCGCCCTTGCCCGCTGCCGGCGAAGCCATGGCGTCTCCGGGTGATGCTGGCGGATTTTTTCCATCGCCCGATGGACGCCCTCATCGGCCCGGCGCGCCTCTTCCACGCGACGGATCATCTCCTCCCGCCGTTCCGTGCGCTCCCCGCGGTGTTCACATTGCACGACCTGATTTTCCGGCTGTATCCGGAAACCCACATGCCGCTGAACCGCTGGTTTCTCACGCTGATGATGCCCCGCTTCCTCCGGCGCGCTGACGCCATCATCGCCGTCTCCGAGTGCACCCGGCGGGATGCCATCCGCTGGTATCGCGTTCCGGAGGATCGGATCATGGTGATCTACGAAGGGGTGGATCCCCGTTTCCGCCCGGCGCCGCCGGAGGCCATCGCGGCCGTCCGAGCCCGATATGATCTGCCGGATCGCTTTATCCTCTACGTGGGGACGATCGAGCCCCGGAAGAACCTCCCGACGCTGTTCGCTGCTTATCGGATCATGCTGGAACGCTGGCCGGATCTGGGCCTGGTGGTGGGGGGGAAGCGCGGGTGGCTCACGAGGGGCACCTTCCGGGCCCTGCGGGATCTGGGGCTGGAGGGACGGGTTCGCTTCCTGGGCTATGTGCCGGATGAGGATCTCCCGGCTCTGTATTCCGCGGCCGCGGTTTTCGCCTTCCCTTCCCTGTATGAGGGCTTCGGCCTTCCGCCGCTGGAGGCGATGGCCTGCGGGACGCCCGTGGTGGTCTCGGATGCCTCATCGCTTCCGGAGATCGTGGGGGAAGCGGGCCTCCGGGTGCCCCCGGATCGCCCGGACGACTGGGCGGCCGCCCTGGCCACCGTGCTTTCCGATGCGACGCTTCGGGCGCGTCTTCGGGAAAGGGGCCTTCAACAGGCGGCCCGGTTCCGCTGGGCGGAGGCGGCGGAACGGACCGTGGAGGTCTATGAACGGGTGCTCCGATCCCGACGGACGGTGGAGGCTCTCCACGGGGGAGGGGCGCGAGTCCACGGACAATGGGCGCAAGGAGGATCTCGATGACCTGGTTTCAAGCGCTGATCCTGGGGATCATACAGGGGTTAACCGAATATCTTCCCGTCAGCAGCTCTGCCCATCTGGTCCTGGTGCCGTGGCTGCTGGGCTGGCGGAGCGACGAGCGGCTGGTCTTCCCCTTCGACGTGCTCGTGCATTGGGGCACCCTGGTCCCGGTTCTGATCTATTTCCGCCATGATCTGTGGGCGATCCTGGCAGGCGGATGGGCGGGCCTTCGCAAAGGCGTCCCGTTCGCCACCCCGGAGGGCCGCCTGGGCGGATGGATCCTCCTGGCCACGGTTCCGGCTGAGATTCTGGGGTTGCTCCTCAAACGATCGATCGAGGCGGTTTTCCTCCAGCCGGTCCTGGTTGGGGCTCTGTTGTTCGGCACGGCCGGGCTGTTGTGGCTGGGGGAGCGTTTGGGGCGGAGGGAACGGGATTTAGGGCGGATGACCGTGGGGGATGCGCTGGTGATCGGGTTCGCCCAGGCGCTTGCCCTGCTGCCGGGGATCTCTCGATCAGGGGCCACCATGGCCGCCGGGCTGGGGCGGGGGTTCCTTCGCCCGGAGGCCGCGCGGTTCAGTTTCCTGCTCAGCATACCCGCCCTCCTGGGAGCTGGCCTGGTGGCGCTGGGGGATCTTTACCGGATCGGGCTTCCCCCCGAGGCGATGACCCCCATCCTGATCGGTTTTCTCAGCGCGGCGCTTTCCGGTTACCTGGCGATCTGGGGACTGATGAAAATGGTCCGACGGCGATCGCTCCGACCGTTTGCCGTCTACTGTGCGGGCATAGGGGCTCTAACCCTGATGCTCTCCCTTCTTCGGGGATAGTCCGGCTGCTGGAATGAGAGATCTCCATAGCGTCTGGAGGGGGAGCAGGCCGCTCTGGATCGCCGCCTTCCGTCACCCGTGATGGAGCTTCGAAGGGTTTTTTCTTCCCGCTCTCATCGGTTTGACAAACCTGCCCGCCTGTGATAGGTTGGGAAACCGCGTGCCATTCATTCCGCTCACCTCCTGGGGGTCCGCGATGGCCCGGACGCGCACCGAGCGAATGATCGAGCGCTTGAAGGAGCTCCAGGCCAGCACGCCGGATATCGAGGCCTCTGCAGTGGTCAGCCTCGATGGATTGATTATGGCCTCTGCGCTCCCTGCCGATGTGGAAGAAGACCGTGTGTCGGCCATGTCGGCTGCCATGCTTTCCCTGGGCGAGCGGATCGCCAGCGAGCTGGGCCGCGGGGCGCTGGATCAGGTTTACATCCGCGGGGAGCGCGGCTATGTCGTGCTGATGGCCGTGGGCGAGGAAGCGGTGCTCACCGTGCTGGCCCGACCCCAGGCCAAGCTGGGGTTGCTGTTCCTGGATATGCGCCGGGCCGCGGAGGATCTGGCCCGGATCCTGGCTTCCTGAGCCCTGGACATCCGGAAGGCCCATGGGAGGGGCCCACGGCCCGAGGACGTTTCCCTTATCATCAATGAATCCCATTTTTCCGATGGGGAGGCAATGCCTTGAGCCAGCGGAAAAGCGGCCTGTATTATCCCAACAAGATCGCGCGGATTTTCCTGGAGGCGCTGGAGGAGGTGATGGGGAAGAACGGCCTGAACGCGGTTCTGAACCTGGCCCGTCTTCCTCATCTCATCGATAACTACCCGCCGGACAATCTGGAGCGGGGATTCGATTTCGCGGATTTCGCGGCCATCAATCAGGCGCTGGAAGAGATGTATGGCCCCCGTGGGGGCAGAGGGCTGGCCCTGCGGGGCGGGCGCGCCTCCTTCGCCCGGGGCCTTCAGGGCTTTGGGGCCCTGGCGGGCGTCAGCGACCTGGCCTTCCGTGTGCTGCCCCTCCAGGCCAAGTTGAAAATCGGCCTTCCGGCGATGGCCGGCATTTTCACCCAGTTCAGCGATCAGAAGAGCTATGTCACCGAGGAGGCCGACCGTTTCATCTATGTGATCGAGCGGTGTCCGGTGTGCTGGGGGCGCAAAACCGATCGCCCGGTCTGTTATGCGGCCATCGGCCTGCTTCAGGAGGGCCTGCGCTGGGTCAGCGGGGGGAAGGAGTTCCGGGTGGAGGAGATCTCCTGTATCGCGATGGGGGATGCCACCTGCTCGTTCGCGATTTACAAGGAGCCGATCGGCTGAGAGGAGCTACGGCGGGGCATGACGCTTCTCGGCGCGGGGGTGAGGATGAGCAGAGCCGCCACCATGCTGATCGTCGAGGATGAGCCGGAGACCGCCAGCCTGCTGGAGACGTATTTCCGGGCCCAGGGCTATCACGTGTTCACCGCTGCCTCCGGGGAGGAAGCGCTGTCGATGGCCCAGGCGCATCCGATCGATCTCATTGTGCTGGACATCCGGCTGCCGGATATCGATGGCTTTGAGGTCTTCCGGCAGCTGCGCGCCCATCGACGCACCCGGGAGATCCCGGTGATCTTCCTGACGGAGAGGCGGGAGCGGGAGAGCCGGCTGACGGGCCTGGAGATGGGCGCCCACGATTACATCCCGAAACCCTTCAGCCTTCAGGAGCTGCGGGCGCGCGTTCAGAACATCCTCCGCCGATCCCGGGCGGAGCCAGCCATCGACAGCCTCACCGGGCTGCCGGGCCGTCCGCTGATCCTGGATTATCTGAGGGAGCAGCTAGGACGATCCGACTGGGGAGCTTTGTTGATCGGCCTGCACGGGCTGGAGGCCTTCGGAGAGCGCTATGGGTTTGTGGCCCGGGATGACGCCATCCGCGCGGTGGGGCTCTTGCTGAGCGGGATCAATCATGAAAACGGGGATGCTTTCTTCCTTGGCCATGTAGGGGAAGGATGGTTCATCCTTATCGGGAGCCGCCATCAGGTCAGCGCCGTGGCCCCGCAGGCGATCGCCCGCCTCAAGAGCGCGTTGCCGTATTTCTACCCGCTGCAGGATATGGAAGAGAAACCCGCAGACCTCCCCCTCCTGGAGGTTGCCACGGCGAAGGTGGAGGGGACGGAAGGGCCCTTCCCCGATCCAGAGGCGGTGATCCGACACCTGCTGAAGGAGCGAGCACCGCTCCCTTAGGATAAACGCCGCCGGTGGGCAGTGCATGGCTTTCCCTGCGCATGGCCACCCGGGGAGGCCCTCGCCCCCTCGAACTTCCAGGTGGGCCCGTGTTGCGCCTTAAAGCCTCATTGGCCGATCCCGGCGGATGCCCTCGGAACCCAGGCAGGCGGATTCTGAAGGGGAATAGCTCTCCCTTGCCCTTGCGATCCTCAAGGGGATACTGTCTGGAATCTTACGCAAAGCACTTCTTGTGATAATAACGCATCCGGTTCCGCATCCCATCCTTAACCGGGAGCAGCTCGCTCAGCCGGATAGGCTGGCCACAACGGTAGCAGATCCGCCGCGTGATCACGTCAACGATCGGCTCGACCTTCTTTTCTTCCTGCTGGGTTTTCTTGGTGGCCTTCGCCATCGGCGTTTCCTCCGAAGGAAACAGGGTGGAGGACCCTTGGGGAACCCCTTCATCCCGTTCAGGCAGGGTGAAAATATGCCACGGGCTTTCCCCTTTGTCAAGCCGGAAGCGCGGATCCGGATCCTCTCGCCGCATCTGGATGACGCGGCGCTCTCTTGCGGGGGGACCCTTTATCGGTTGCGCCGGGAGGGCCACCCGGTGGAGGTGATCACCGTCTTCGCCGGGGATCCGGTTCTCCCGTTGCCCCCTTTCGCGCAGGCGCTGCATGAGTGCTGGGGAAGCGGGGAGGCGGCGATGGCCATGCGGCGGGCGGAGGATCGAGACGCCATGGCCCTCCTTCAGGCGATCCCGATCCACTGGCTGTTCCCGGATACCATCTACCGCCGGGATGCTCAGGGCCAGCCCCTCTGCCGGGGCCGGGAGGATCTGTTCCGCGCCCCGCATCCGGACGAGGCGATATGGATCGGACGCATTCAGGAAGCGCTGGCCGCCCTTTCATGGAATGCGGGGGATCTGCTGCTCGCCCCTCTGGCCCTGGGCGGTCACGTCGATCATCGCCTGGTCCGGATGGCTGTGGAAAGCTGGGAGCGCCCAGGGGTTCTGCGGGGGTTTTATGAGGATTTCCCCTACGCGGAGTGGGAGGGATTCTCCGGCCTTCCTGGAGCATCGTTCCATAGCGTGGAGCTGACGGAAGAAGATCTGGAGGTTAAAGCGCGGGCGATTCGGGCGTATCGCTCCCAGTGGCCCATCTTCTTCGCGGCCGAGGAAGAGATCCTGGCGCGCATCCGGACCTATGCGTTGCGGGTCGGGAAGGGCACCCCGGCGGAGCGCTTCTGGTTCCCGATGGGCTTCCCGCCCGTCGATCTATCCGGGGTCGCCTGAGCCTGGGACTTCCTTCTCCTATCGATCCGCCTGGGCCGGTGGCGAGGGGAGGGGGGTGCGTGGGAGGCCATAGTAGGCCTCCAGGATCTGGCGGGCCAGGGGAGCCGCGACGGCCGAGCCCTGGCCGCCGTGTTCCACCACCACTACGACCACCAGCTCCGGCTGGCTTGCCGGCGCATAGCATGCAAACCACGCGTGGGGCGGCCGCCCAGGGGTCGCCTCCGCCGTTCCGGTCTTCCCAGCGATCGGAAACGGCATCCCCCGAAAGACCCAGGTTGCGGTTCCCCGTGGGTGGGTGGTGACGCCGAGGAGGCCCTGGCGGATCACAGCCAGCGCCTCCTCCGAGATCGGCAGTCGCCCCTGCGCCTCTGGAGGGAAGGTCTCCTCGGGTTGCCCGGGCGCCGGGCCGATTCGAAGCACCAGCCGGGGCCGGTAGAGGATCCCCCCATTGGCCACCGCCGCCAGCATCCGCGCGATCTGGAGGGGAGTAACCAGGAGATCGCTCTGGCCGATGGCCATGTTCACCGCGTCCCCCACCGACCAGGGACGGCCGCCCTGTTGAGCGCGCCAGGCCGCATCCGGAACCAGTCCAGCCTCCTCCGACACGCCCCGAATGCCCGTCGGCGCTCCCAGCCCAAAGGCCCGCGCCATCCGCGGGACGATATCGGGATCCTGCTGGTAAAGGGCAAACCCGATCTGATAGAACGCGACATTGCAGGAGACGGTTAACGCCGTGGGAAGGTCCACCAGGCCGTGCCCGCTCCGAAGCCAGCACCACTTCCGGTAGCCCGGCCCCAGGCCGTCCCAGTATCCCGGATCCTGGAAGGTGCTGCCCGCGGTGAACCCGTGGGTGAGGGCGGCCGCCATCATCACGATCTTGAAGATCGAGCCCGGGGGATACAGGCCCTGGGTGGCCCGATTCAAAAACGCGCCGGGCGGGGGAGGCGGGCTGTTCGGCTCGAGCAGGGCGTTGGGATCGAAACCTGGACTGCTGACGAGGGCCAGGAGATCCCCATTCCGGGGATCCATCACCACGACGGCCCCCGTTCGATCCCCGAAGATCTCCTCCACCTGGGCCTGAAAGCCCCGTTTCAGGGTGGTGGTGATGGAGCGGCCGGGGACGAAGGGGCGCTCGGCGATGAGCCGGGGGGCGGCGTTCCCGGCTTTCGCCGGCTGGATGAGCAGGCGACCCCCATGGATCCCCGCGAGATAGGGCTCTCCCCACGCCTCTAGCCCCATCCGTCCGACCCATTCGTCCCCTCGATATCCCCGGCGCCGCCAGGCATCCAGCTCTTCGGCCGGGATCTTCCCCACGATCCCGACCGTCTGCGGGGCGACGCCGGCGTAGATCCGGCCGCTCCGGGGACGCAGCACCACCCCGGGCGTCGCCTCCAGATCCGGGGCGAAGGGCGCCAGGCGATCCGCGGGCAACGTTAGGATCGGCATATACCAGTCCGGACGGCCGGAGGCATAGCGGGATCGGATGGTTTCCGCCGGAAGCCCAGTCGCCCGGGCGAGCCGTTGCAGCAGGAGCCCCTCGTCGGTGATCTGCCCGGGCACCACGCCGATCTCCACCCACTCCCCCTGCACGGCCAGGCTCTGGCCCTCGCGGTCATAAAGATTCGCCCGCTCCGGGATGATGTATTCCACCTGGAATCGCTCTCCCTCCTCCAGCGCGGGCCAGAGCAGCGCATCCCGCCATATGAGCCGCCACCCCCCGGGGAGCAGCCGGAGCGCCAGGATCCCTTCCGCCTCCAGATCGCCGAACAGGGCCGTCTTCCAGCGGATCCGATAGCGGGCCTGAGCGGTTTCCCCATCCTGGATCAGGGCAAGGGGCTCGATCTCCACGGCCTGGACGCCGACCGTGTTCAGTGTATCCCGCCACAGGGCGCGAAGCTCTTCCCGGGACAGGGCGGCCTGAGAAGCCGGAGTCAGAAGAGCCCACAGGGCGTCCGGATCCTCGCGCCGCATCGCCTCCAGCGCGGCCGTGACGATCCCGGCCGGAGAGGGCAGGGGGGTGGGCGTGGGAGGCGCCGGCGTGGGAGTCCGATCCGACCGCAGAACAGCCCGGCACGCGCTCAGCCATCCGCCCAGCGCCGCGGGAAGCAACCGTATGAGAAAAGCTCGACGGGTCCATCCGTTCATCGCCGGAAGTGAGGCAGCGGGCCTATCCGGAGTGCGAAAGCCTTCCTCCGCGGAGAGGAAGGCGATGGATCCCTACATGGGTGGATCGTTCATTGAAAGCGGAAGGCCCGGCGGCTGCCGCAGGCGTTCCGGGGAGATCGAGAGGGAAAGCCCGGCCCGCAGCGCCAGGACCTTGATCGCCCGCCACAGCCCATGGCGGGTCAGCGGTTCTCCCCGGTGATTCAGCAGCAGCGCCCGGATCACCGGGTCGCGGATCAGCACCGGGCGGCCGGCGTCCAGATAGCGCTGGAGGCAGCGGGCGACGATTTCCGGCAGCTCGAGCCAGCGAGGGCCGCCGCGCCCGGGGATCCGCAGGCGTCCCCACGTCAGGTCCACATCCTCCACCGTCAGGGCAACGGCCTGCCCGGCCCGCAATCCCAGGTGACCGATGAGGGCCACGATCAGACGATCCCGCAACCCGAGAGGGGTCTCCGGGAGCGTCTCGGCCGTCTCCCACAGGCGTTGACGTTGATCCACCGAAAGAGGGAGACGGATTCCCCGTCGGGGGGAGTGCCATCGAAGGAGGATGGCCGGGTTCTCCTGGATCACCCCTTCGGTTTCCAGGAAGCGAAAAAACGCCCGAAGGGCGGCGACCTTCTGATTCCACGTGCTGGGGGACCATCCGCGCCGGGCCGTGGCGTCCTGGAGGAAGGCTTCCAGGAGCGGGGCGCGCGCCTCCGCCCACTGCGAGATCCCATGGCTGTTCAGGAAGCGGGCGAGGGAGGAAAGGGTGTAGCGATAGGCCTTCAGGGTGGAGGCGGAGACGGCCTCCGCCACCACCCACGCATCCAGGAAACGGAGGATCCAGAACTCCAGCGTCTCCTGGGAGGGATCCATGGTCCGGGTCCTTCCCGCTGCCATCATGGCGCATCGATGGATTTGGGAGCGTGGAGGAGGCAGGATGGAAGCCGCTGTTCTGTCCTTCCCCCATCTTTCCCGTCAGCGGCCTTCCCGGTCCCGGAACGCGCTCGCGGGAGGATGGGGAAGCCTGATGGCCGCACGGCTTTCAGGCGGGACGGCGATGGGTTCCCCACTCCGGCCCGGGGGGTCGATCCATCGGCTCGGAGCCGAGATCCTGGGCCCGCCCGCTCTCCCCCCGGGGGCCGATCAGCGGGATCAGTTGCATCAGGGCCTCCTCATCGTATTGCCGGTTCCCACATACATCACAGATGTAAGCGGGCATGTTCGGCACCACGATGAAGAGATCCCCGTGATAGCCGGCGTAAGTGATCCGGCGTGGCCGCATGTAACCGATCCGGCAGTTCGGGCACGGCCACATAGGAGCCTCCGTGAGCGCTGGGCTCATGCCTTCGGGCTATCGTCCCCCTCTGGGGGGAAGACGGACGGCAGCGCCTCCAGGATCGCGACGGTGGCGCTGGTCCCCAGGCGGCTGGCTCCCGCTTCCAGCATCGCGATGGCCTGCTCCGCCGTCCGGATGCCCCCCGCGGCCTTCACACCGATGGTGGGCCCTACCGCTCGGCGGAGCAAGGCGACATCCTCCACCGTGGCGCCGCCCGGCCCAAAGCCAGTGGAGGTCTTCACGAAATCCGCGCCCGCCTCCACCGTCAGGCGAGCAGCCAGGACTTTTTCCTCTGCGGTAAGCAGCGCGGTCTCCAGGATCACCTTGCAGAGGGCGCCGGCCGCATGGCACACCGCAGCCACCGCTTGCACGTCCGCCCGGACGGCGTCGATCTCCCCCGCTTTAAGCAGGCCGATGGGGAGGACCATATCGATCTCCCGGGCGCCCTGGCTGAGGGCCAGGGTCGCCTCGGCGACCTTGATCGCCGTGAGGCTGGCGCCCAGAGGGAATCCCACCACCGTCGCCACCTTCACCGGGGTTCCGGCCAGCCGGGCGGCGGCCCGCGCCACGTAAATCGGATTCACACATACCGCCGCGCAGCCGTAGCGCAGGGCTTCCTCGCACAGCCGATCGATGTCGCCCGGGGTGGCCTCCGGGCGGAGCAGCGTGTGATCGATCCGCGCCGCCAGCGCCTCCCGGGTCCAGGCCGTGCGGACGTTCACGGCGTCTCTCCCTGGAAAGGGTTCCGGATCAATCCCCATCGGGAAGGGGGCCAGTAGATCAGCCAGGCCTTCCCGATGATGGCCGACCGGGGAAGGGTTCCCCAGTTATGAGAATCATTCGAGGCGTTCCGGTTGTCGCCCAGGACGAAATACTCATCCGGCCCGAGGGTCACCGGCCCATAGGTGTAAACCATCGGGCCCCGGATGTAGGGCTCCTCCAGGGGACGGCCGTCGATGAACACCTTGCCGTCCCGGATGGCTACGGTCTCCCCGGGGAGGCCGATGACGCGCTTGATGAAATCCCGGGAAGGGTCGTGGGGGAAGCGGAAAACCACCACATCCCCTCGGCGGGGCTGGCCGAACCAGTAGCTGATTTTGCTGATCAGCACGTATTCCCCATCGTGCAGATTCGGCTCCATGCTGGAGCCTTCGATGCGGAAACGGGCGGTGGCGGTGTTCACCAGCGCCATAGCCACCAGCACGATCAGCGCGGTCTCGATCAATTCGCGCAGGAAAGCCAACAGAGGGTGGGCGCTCCGCTCCCGGACCGGTTCCGGCGGAAGCTCTGTGTGTTCGATGGGAAGTCCCATGGGATGCTCATCCATGCCCTTTCCTCCCTCCGGCGCATTATACGACGGCTTTCCTCGTCCTGCACAATCCAGGTTATAACGGTAGCGCAACGGCGGCTGGGTTCAGGGATGCGTTCCAAATACGCGCCGCCCCGAGCCTCCAGGAGGCAAAGGGAAAGTCCCTGGGGGCCGGGAGGCCAAGGAGCATCGTCGGATGGAGCCCTTTCCGGATCGCTTTGTCGAACGCATGCAGGCCTGGCTGGGGCCGGAGGCGGAGATCTTTCTCCAGGCGCTGGCTGGTCCCTATCGTGCCGGCCTTCGCGTGAATACATTAAAGATCGACCCGGCGGCGTTCCAGGCCCGCTCTCCCTTCCCCCTTTCGCCGGTCCCCTGGTGTCCGGAGGGCTTTGTCATCGAGGACCCGGAGGCCCGGCCGGGTCTCCATCCCTATCATGCGGCCGGGCTGTATTACCTCCAGGATCCCTCGGCGATGGCGGCGGCGGTCCTGCTGGATCCTCAGCCGGGGGAGTGGGTGCTGGATCTGGCGGCGGCCCCCGGCGGGAAGACCACCCACATCGCCGCGCGGATGCGCAACACGGGGGTCCTCGTGGCCAACGAGATCCAGCCCCGGCGGGCCTCGATCCTGGCGCTGAACGTTGAGCGCCTGGGGGTCATCCCCGCCATCCTGACCAATGAGTCCCCTCAGCGCCTGGCCGATCGGTGGGAAGGGCTGTTTGATCGCGTGCTGGTGGATGCGCCCTGTTCCGGCGAGGGGATGTTCGCCCGGGATCCGGAGGCGATCCGGGCCTGGAGCGTGGATCGGGTGCGCCGCTCGGCTGCCCTTCAGAAGGCGATCCTGTTCGAGGCCGCCCGGATGGTGCGTCCCGGGGGCTGGCTGCTCTATGCGACCTGCACCTTCGCCCCGGAGGAGAACGAAGGGGTGGTGGATGCGTTTCTGAAAGCGCATCCGGATTTCGATTTGGTGGATCCGCCGCGCCATCCGGCCTTCGATCGGGGACGGCCGGAGTGGATCGCAGGGGGCGATCCCCGGCTGGCCCGGGCGGTGCGGCTGTGGCCCCATCGCGGCCCAGGCCATGGGCACTTCTATGCCCTTTTCCGGCGCGCCGGGGAGGAACGCCCTTATCGGCCGAAGCCTGAAGGCGATCTCCCGGGCCGCGCCCGGCGGGCTCTCAAGGCGTTCTGGGAGGCCACCATCGCCCGACCGCTTCCAGACAGCGGGTTGATCCTGCAGGGAGATCAGATCTACTGGACGCCCATGGCCTCCGCGTTATGGCGAGGGCTTCGGGTGCTACGGCCCGGGTGGTGGTTGGGCCGGTTGCGAAAAGACCGGTTCGAGCCGGACCATGCTCTGGCGATGGCCCTGCGTCCCGAGGAGGTTCATCAGGCCATGGATCTGCCCCTGGAGGATCCTCGGGTCGCTGCCTATCTGCAGGGGCATCCGCTGGAGGGGCCGTGGGAGGAGGGATGGGTGCTGATCGCCCTGGAGGGGTTTCCGCTGGGCTGGGCCCGCGCCGAGCGAGGGCGTCTCAAGAACTTGTATCCCCGACACCTGCGGGCGATCGGATGGTGGGAGGTGGAAGCCCGCTAAGGAGATCCCACCTCCTCCACCGAGACCCCGATGGCCTCCAGCCAGGCTTTCAGGGCATGGGCATGATCGGCTCGCACCATCAGGGTGTGGGCGTCCAGCGGGCGGATCCACGGGGCCAGCTCCGGCTCATTCCCCAGCGCCTCCAGGATCTCCGGGCGATCCATCCGGAGCAGTAGGACATGTTCCCAGCGCGCGCGGGGCGGATGCTCGCTCCACGTCAGGAGGCGGGCCAGCAGCCAGGCCGGCAGGGGGCCGCGGTGAACCCGCTGCAGCCGTTGCAGGATCTGGGGAAGGGTCAGGCCGGCCGCCCGCCCGGCGCGCAGAGAAGCCTCGGTGATTCGAAATCCCTCCGGAATGCGTTCGGTGAACGGCTCGAGCAACCGCTCCACCCCAGGGTGCGGGAACGGGCCGGTCCAGCGGAGGATCCCCGGAGGCTCGGCGATCACCTGATGGCGCAGATCCTCCGGTCGGAACCCGGTCACCCAGGGGCGGATCCCCTGGAGACGCCACTGGGCTTCCAGATCCGGGAGCGGCTCTTCCGTCCACCCGATGGAATCCCTTAGCGGGCGGAGGCCAGGCCCCCCGGGGAGCGGTTCGCCCATGGTCCGGATCACGGTCACCCGCCGGTAGATCCGGATCTGGTGAAACCGTCGGTGCCAGTCCTCCAGGGACCGCCGGACGTTGGAAGGCAGGGGCTCGCCGCTGATCCCTTCCAGGAAGCGGATGATCCGCGGGATGTCCCATCCCTGCTGAAGTCCGCGGTAGATGGTCTCGCGGGAGATCTGATACACGGATATGGGATCCCCGGGGCTGGGATCCGCAAAGGTCTCCAGCGCTGCGAGAATGGATTCCGGCACCGGCTCGAAGACCAGGATGCGGAAATCGGGCTGGACGATCAGGCGACCCCCTTCCTCGGGGAGGGAGACCGGCTCCCCCACGCCCAGCATCCATGCGCCGAAGGGCGTAAGGCGCACGGCTTCCCATCGGCCGTCTGTATTCCCCCGATCCAGAAGGCCCAGCCAGTGCAGCGGCCACAGGGTTTCCGCCACCAGCCAGGCCTTCAGCCGGGCGGCCATCTCCCGGCCCGCCGGGGAAAGGGGTTCCGGCAGACGGACCGGCCGCTCCGGGAAGATCGCTGCGAGCAGGCGAGGAAGGGGAATCCAGGATCCGGGCTCCTGACGCAGAGCCTGTTCCACGCGAGCGCGCAGGGAACCCGGAGAGAGCATCCCGTTGTTGAGGAGATCCTCGGGGTCTTCGCCTTTCCATACACGGAAGGCGGCCAGGGCCCGATCAAGAGCCCCCTGCTCCCAAAACGGATGCCGCAGATCCAGCATCAGGGTCGCTCCATGCGTTCGGAGCACCCCCATTCGCTCCAGCAGTTGCTGAAGGAAAGCGAGATAAATGGATCCCTGAGCAGGAT